>CAYGWM010000035.1:32567-35311 GCA_964353555.1 uncultured Spirochaetales bacterium | reverse complement strand
TAGCGAGTCGCTACGAAGACTCCGCCAGCTCCGCTGCCGGCAATTCGACGCGGCAGCACGTGCCGCGGCCCGGCGCCGACTCGACCGTCAATTCGCCGCCGTGCTTGCGAATGATCTGGTACGCGATCGAGAGCCCGAGACCGGTGCCTTCGCCGACGGCTTTGGTCGAGAAGAACGGGTCGAAGATGTTCCCAAGGAGCGCGGGCGGGATGCCGCAGCCGTCGTCCTCGATCCGCACCACGACGCGATCGCTTTCGCGCGCCGTGATGATGCGAATCTCCTGCTGCTCGGCCACCGCCTGCGAGGCGTTCAACACGAGGTTCAGAAACACCTGCTTCAGCTCCTGCGAATCGCCGAGCACCGGCGGGATGTCGCCGTAGTCGCGCTCGATCAGGCCGCCGTAGCGAAGCTGTGGCGCCGCCACGCGCAGCACCGCGTCGAGCAGTGGGTTCAGCTCGACCACCTCGCGCGGTCCACCGCCGGCGTGCGAGAAGCTCTTTACGTCGCGCACGATCGCCGCGACGCGCTCGACACCGTCCAGCGATTCGTCCACCAACTCCTCGCCTTCGCGCAGCGCCGTGCGGAGTGTCTCGGGCGTCGGTTTCTCGTCCGCCATTCCAGCGAGCAGCGCGCGCAGCGATCCGAGGTTGGCGCGCACGTACGCGATCGGGTTGTTGATCTCGTGGGCGATGCCGGCGGCGAGCTGACCGACCGCGGCGAGGCGCCCCGAGGTGATCAGCCGACTGCGCAGGCTCGCGATCTCGCGCAGGTCGCGCGCGACCAGCACCAGGCCGATTGGCTCGTGTTGCTTGTCACGCAGCATGGCGGTCGAGACGGAAACCGGCAGCGGTCCGCCGAGCGACGCGAGCGCGCACTCCTGCTCGCGAAGCGCGCGGTCCAGCACGAGCTGCGTCTCGGGGAACAGCTCGGCCATCGCGCGGCCTTCGAGCGCGCGCGCTTCGATGCCGGCGAGCCGCGCCATTCCGTCGTTCACCGAGCGGATGCGGCCGTCGAGACGCAGCAGTGCGACGCCGTCCGGCAGGATCGCGAGGATCTCGGACGCGAACGCGCCGGGGACCAGCAGTGAGTAGCCGTGCCGGTAGAAGCCCCAGGCGATCGTCGCACCGAGGAACACGAACGAGGTCGTGCCGAGTCGCGGCGGCTGGTAGCCGAGCAGCGGCAGCAAGCCGTCCGTCGCGGACGCGACGACGAGCGGCACGCCGATCCCGACCATCAACCAGCGCGCTTGCCGGCGTTCGCCCGCTGACGTCGAGCTGCGGATCTCGCGGAATCCGAGCACGAGCGCAGCCGAGAGACAGCCCACGGTGAACAGATAGAAGGGCAGGTAGGCGGGTCCAAAGCGATAGCCCCAGCCCCAGCTCGTGCGCACAACCGCCTCGTGCATCCACGGTGTCGCGAGATCGATCGCGAAGAACAGCAACGACGTCGCGTAGAGCGCGGGCATCACGCGCCAGAGGCGGCGCTGCGGCTGGCCCGTCAGTTCGAAGAACAGATGCAGCGCGATCGGCCCGATCGCGACCCAGCCGAGTGAGGAGAGGCGCACCAGGAGCAGCACGGTGCCGGGGTCGTTCGCGGTGTTCCAGACGACTTCGAAGAACGCCCAGAGCGCCGCGCCAGTCGTCAGCACCGCGCCGATGCGATTGGCGCGCTGGCCTTCTCCGCGAGCGACGATCGCCACCGTGAGCATCGCCGAGCTGATGCACGCGAAGAGCGGCAGGAGCAGGTAGACGTGCAAGGTACCCCCGTGCCCGAATCGGCCGATGCGACCGGCCGCTTGACGCAAACGCGCAGCAACTGCGGCGCAAAGGCGCGCAGTTGCGTGTGCGTTGCTGGCGCGCGCCCGCCGCGCGATCCCTTTGCGATCTTCCGCGCCACTCGTCGCCCGCGAACGCCACCTCCAAGCTAGGGTCGCACGGCGGCCCGGGGGTCTTGGTGCGCGCACTCGCAAAGAGCAGAACCGGCCGCAGCCGGGCCTGGCCGATGGCCGTCGCCGTCGCGCTCTGGCTGCACGCCGACCCGTCGGCTGCTGCGCGCCTCACCGCGGTTCGCGTCGGCACGCATCCGGGCTACACGCGCGTGGTGCTCGAAACGGACGCGCCCGCCGCCTACCAGGTGCTGGAAGCGTCCGCCGACACGCCCGGCGAGGTCACCGTGCAGATCGCGGCCGAAAGCCGCGCCCGCGACGTGACGCCCAGCGAGCCCGGCTCGCCCAGCGTCGCGCTGTTGCCGCAGCCCGATGGCACGACGCTCGCGCGGATTCACGCGCCCGGTCCGCTGCGCGTCGAGACCCAGGTGCTCGCGGCGCCGCCGCGCCTGGTGCTCGACCTGCGACGCGCCGCGAGCGAAGCCGCAGCAGTAGCGACTGCCCCGGCCCTGGAGCCTGCGCCGGAGATCGCGCCCACGCCGCCGTCCGAAGCCGTCGAGACTCCGGCGCCGACACCGCTGCCACTCGCGGTCGCGCCGGCCCTCGAGGAGCCCGCGGCGATAGAGACGCCGGCGCCGGAACCGACGCCCGCGCCTGCACCCGCTCCCGCCCCGGTCGAGGCGACACCGACGATCGAAACGCGACCGGAAATCGACGCGTCACCGCCGGTCGCGTCGCCGCCGCCGCCACCGATTGCACCGGTCGTGCCGCCGCCGCCCGCGGATCTCGGTATCGATCTGCGCTCCCTCGCGGTGGGTCTCGCCGCCGGATTCGGGATCGCGCTGATCGCGCTCGCAGC
>CAYGWM010000035.1:30291-32467 GCA_964353555.1 uncultured Spirochaetales bacterium | reverse complement strand
TCGCCGGTACTTCGCGCGAGGGTCTCGAGCTGCTGCCGCTGCTCGAGGCGAACCCCGCCGTCGAGGTGTGCGCGCTGATCGCCGATGCGCCCGCGGCCGCGCTCGCCGAACTCCAGCAGATCTCGCCCGCCACCGCCCAGCGACTGGCAAAGCGCGTGACCGCCGACGCCGACGCGGCGCTCGCGATCCCGGGACTCGTCGCGGTGGTGGACGCGGAAGCGTCGTCCGCAGTGCGCGCTCGACTCGCGGTCGCGCACGGCATCCAGGTGTTGCCGCCGCCGCTGGCACGGATGCTCTACGCGTTCGGACCCGCGGATGCGATGAGCAAGCCCGATCTGCTGCGCGCGCTGCGCGAAAGCCTCGACTCCTACGACTTCAGCCACGATCGCAGCGGTCTGCTGCGGCTCGTGCTGCAGATCGCCGTCACCGCCACCGGCGCCGACCGCGGCTCGCTGATGCTCTGGGACGAACGCGAACGCGCGTTGCGCGTCGAGGTCGCGATCGGAATCGAGGACGAGCTGATCGCGAAGATCCGCGTTCAACCCGGTGAAGGAATCGCCGGCCGCGCGTTCGCCGCCGAGCGCGCAATCCTGCTGCACGGCAAAGCGGACCGCACGCGATTCGACATCGTGCGCGAGCGCGACGACGTCGAGTCGGCGATCTCCGCACCGCTGGCCCACGGCGGCCGGGTGATCGGTGTGCTCAACCTGTCACATGCGCGCAACCAGAACCAGTTCGGCTCCGGTGAACTCGAGTTCGTCGATGAACTCGCGCGGCTCGACGCGCGCATCATCGCGCGCGCCGAGGAGTTCCACGGGCTGGTGCGCGAATCGCAAACGCTGCGCGCCGAGACCGACGTGCGCCGCTTGCTCGCGCGCGACGAGCCGCTCGCGCGCCGTCTCACGGCGGTGTGTACGGGACTCGCGAGCCAGCTGGGTGGCGGCGTCTGTCAGCTCTACCTTCGCGAGTCGGAATCCGAGTCACTGCTGCTGCAGGCGGCTTCGACGCCGCTCGATCCGCTCGCCGCACGCGAACATCTGCGCTTCGGGCAGGGCTTGCCGGGTCGCGCCGCGGTGCTGCGTCGCGCGGTGGTACTCGGCGGGGGCCCGGGCGACGCCGGGCTCTGCTACGCGGCGATCCCGCTTGTTGCGGGCGAGGAAGTCGTCGGCGTGCTCGCTGCGCAAGGCGAGCGCGTGAGCGGAGGCGCGGAGCTGGACATCGAGCGACTCCAAGCCGCAGCGGACGCGCTTTCCGATGAACTCGCCGGTGCACTGCGATCCGCGCACGTCGAGCGCGACGCGCGCCGCACCGCCCGTCTCGCGGAGATGGTCACCGCACTCGGGGCCTGCCACAACGAACACGAAGTCGCCGAACAGGTGACCGAATCGGCCCTCTCGCTGCTCGAAGCGCAGGACGCCGTGCTGCGGCTGCGCGAAGAACCCTCCGGTCGCTACCGGATCGCCGCGTGGAGCGGCGTCGGCGAATGGCGCAAGGCGGCGCTCGCGGAGCTGGAGCGCAAGCTCGCCACCGATGCGATGCGAGGCCGGCGTCTCGTGCGCGTCGCGGATCTGGCGGGCGATCCGGCGTGGTCTGCCCATGCGGTTGGCGTCGGCACCGCGATGATCGCGCCGCTGCTGCGCGATGGCCGTGCGATCGGGTGTCTGTCGGTGCTCGGCAAAGTGCCCGACGATCCGCTGCTCGGTGAACGCTTCGGCCCGTCCGAGGAGCGCATTCTCGCGCAGCTTGCCCAGCACGCGCAGGTGGCGCTGGCAGGCCTCGTGCGTCCCGAGCGCAACGACGTCGACGCGGTGACGGGCTTGCTGACGCAGCGTGCGCTGCGCGAGCGGCTCGACGCCGAGCTGGCGCGCTCGCGTGCGCGCGGCCATTCGCTGGTACTCGCGCTGCTGCGCGCCGATGGGCTCGAAGCGCTGCGCGATCTGACGCATGTCGATGCGGCCGAACGCGCCGCGCTGGCGCTCGCACAGGCACTGCGCAGCGCGCTGCGCGACTTCGACGTCGTCGCGCGCCCGGAGCCCGACCTGTTTGCCGCGCTCGTCCCGGAACCCGACGGCGAAGTGGCCGCGCTGCTCGTCGCGCTCTACCGCGCCGCTCGCACGGCGCTCGACGCACAGGGCGACGCTGCGCGCGGGCTCGAGCTGCGGCTCGGTTACGCGGT
>CAYGWM010000035.1:11283-30191 GCA_964353555.1 uncultured Spirochaetales bacterium | reverse complement strand
TCGACGCACAGGGCGACGCTGCGCGCGGGCTCGAGCTGCGGCTCGGTTACGCGGTCTTCCCGGAAGACGGCGGCGACCCGGACGCCCTCGAACGCGTGGCCCGCGCACGTCGTGTCGAGGCGCTCTGACGGGGACGCCGTGCGGCCGCTGCGCGCGGCGTCGTGGCGGTTCCGTCGCGCCTGCGACACGACGATGATCTGGTCGATGCCGATCGCTTCGTATCCGCGCAGCAGTTCGCGATCCGTAGGCGATCGAAAGTCACGAGTCGGAGCCGGTCGGATTCATTGCGACCGTTGGTATCATGGCCCGGAATGTCAAAGCAAGCGTTCCATCAGTTGCGGGCTTCCCGCAATCGGTGTTACTTCGTCGCCATGGATAGGCGTGTCGGTTTGGTCGTCGTCGTCGTCGCTTCTCTAGCGGCGGTGACGTCTTCTTCTGCCTTCGGGCCGGAGGAGATCCGTGCGGCCGCGATCGTCGCGCGGGATGTGGACGCCGCCGTTCGGCGGCTCGCCGCGGACGACCTCGAGGGTCGCGGCAGCGGATCCACCGGCGCCGGATTGGCCGAGGAATTGCTGATCGACGAACTCGAGCAGATCGGGCCCGGGCTCGACGTCTCGCGAGCCGGACGCAACGCCTACCGCCAGCATTTCGATGTCGTTCGCACCAACCTGTTGGCCGTCGTACCCGGCGGCGCACACGCCGACGAATACGTGATCGTCGGCGCCCACTACGACCACTTCGAGCCGTTCGGGTGCATGGGGCTCGGCGATTCGATCTGCAACGGCGCGACCGACAATGCCGCCGGTGTCGCGGTCGTGCTCGCAATCGGTCGCGCACTGCGCGCGCTCCCGACGCCGCCGGCGCGATCCGTCATTCTCGCGCTCTGGGACGGCGAAGAACTCGGACTGCTCGGATCGAAATACTTCGTCGCGCATCCACTCGTTCCGCTCGCGGACGTGGTGGCGAACGTCAACTTCGACATCCAGGGCGCCAATCTCGCGCCGAGCGCGCGGGACGTGAGTTTCGCCGTCGGGGCCGAGAGCGGGGGAGAAATGCTCTCCGCATTGACGCAGCAGGCGATCGAAGCCGTCGGTCTGGGTACGAAGCCGCTCTCGGTGACCTTCGGCCAGGGGCGCAGCGATTACCAGCCGTTCTGGGGGAAGCAGGTGCCAGTCGTGTTCTTCACCGACGCCACGAACGCCTGCTATCACACGAGCGCGGACGAGATCGACATCGTCGACTTTGCGAAGCTGTCTCGCCAATCGGAGATCGGTTTCCGACTCGTGCTCGCGCTCTCCGAGTCCGAGGCGCGTCCGCTCTACGAGCCGCTCGCGTCTCTAGACACCTACGAAGATCTGGTCGTGCTCTCGGAGTTCCTCACGCGCCTGCTGGCAGACCTCGACGTCGTCGATCCCGCGTACCAGGGCCCGCTGCTATCGCTCGAGCAGGTAGCGCGCGCTCGGGTGCTGGCGGGTCCCGATGAATTCGGACCGACCAACGCTCTCACCATCGCGCAAGGCGCGCTCACCATCGCGACACGCGGGATTCCCTGCGATCCGCTGCTCCTTCCCGAGCCCGACGCGAGTCCGGTCGCGTCGATCGCAGCGCTGGCGCTCTGCGCAGCCATCGCGAGGCGTCGCCGCCCTTGCGGGCGATGACGCTCTCCGATGAAGCGCGCGAGCGATTGCTCGATTCGTGGCCGGTCGCGCTTCTCGCGACCCTCGCGAAGGACGGACGCCCGCATCTCGTTCCGATCGTCTTCGCGCGCGTGGGCGGCGCGCTGTGGTCGCCGATCGACGGCAAGCCGAAGTCCCCGGGCGTGCTCGCACGCGTGCGCAACATCCTGCGCGATCCCCGTGTCGCGCTGCTGCTCGACCACTACGATGTCGACTGGCAACAACTCTGGTGGATCCGCGTCGATGGCCGCGCAGCGCTCTGCGGCGCCGAGGCCGACGCAGAAGTCGCGCTGCGCGCGAAGTACCCGCAGTACCGCGACGTTCCGCTCTTTGCCGGCGAGCCGCTGCTACTGCGCATCGATCCCGAGCGCGTATTGACGTGGACGAGCTCGTCGCGTTGACTCCCGGATGATGTCCTCCCCGAGTCACAGCGCCGACAGCGGATTCCTGCAAGAGCCTCCGCAGCTTTCGAACCAGTACGATGCCGACGCGCTGCTGCGCAGCCATCTGCGGCGCAGCGTCGATCCCGACGTGCTGCGCGCGATCGAGCCGTCGTTGCAGCAGATGGGCGAGCTCGCGGCCGGTCGCCTGCTCGACCTCGCCCGCGTGCATCGCCGCGACGAGCCGGTGCACGTGCCGTTCGATCCCTGGGGCCGTCGCATCGACGAAGTGCATGTCAACGACGCATGGCGCGAGTACGCACGCGTCGGAGCGGAACAGGGACTCATCGCGCTCGCCTACGAGCGTGCGCACGGTCGCTTCTCGCGCCTGCAGCAGTTCGCGCTCGTCTATCTGTTTCACCCGTCGAGCCAGGTCTACAGCTGTCCGCTGGCGATGACCGACGGCTGCGCGCGCACGCTCGAGGTGCTCGGAGGCGGGCTCGGGATGACGCGGGATCGGATCCTCTCCCATCTGACGTCGCGCGACACCGCGCAGGCGTGGACCTCGGGTCAGTGGATGACCGAGCGCATTGGCGGCTCGGACGTCGGGCTCTCCGAGACCGTCGCGCGCAGCGACGGCAAGGGCGGCTTCACGCTGCACGGCACCAAATGGTTCAGCTCCGCGGTGACCTCGCAGGTCGCGCTGACGCTGGCGCGACCCGAGGGCAATGGGCTCGGCGGCAAGGGTCTCGCGCTATTCCTCGTCGAGTTGCGCGATCCCGAGCAGCATCTGCAGCACATCACCGTACTGCGTCTGAAGGACAAGCTCGGCACGCGCAATCTGCCGACCGCCGAGCTGCTGCTCGACGGCACGCCGGCGTTGGCGGTCGCCGGTCTTTCGGATGGTGTCCGCAACATGGGCACGATGCTCAATCTGACGCGCACCTGGAACGCCGTGTGCGCGGCGGCCACGCAACGTCGCGGGCTGGCGCTCGCGCGCGACTTCGCGCGCCGCCGCGTCGCTTTTGGCGCGACGCTCGCGGAGAAGCCGCTGCACCTCGATACGCTCGCCGATCTCGCTGCCGTCCAGCAGGCGTCGTTCCAGCTGACATTCTTTGCGGTCGAGTTGCTCGGCAGGCAGGAAGCCGGCGAGCTCGGCACGAACGGCGAGTCGCTGCTGCGCGTCGTCCAGCCGCTCGCCAAGCTCACCACCGCACGTCACGCCGTCGCCGCTGCGAGCGAAGTTCTCGAGGCGTTCGGCGGCGCCGGTTATGTCGAGGACACCGGGCTGCCGGAACTGCTGCGCGATGCGCAGGTGCTCTCGATCTGGGAGGGCACCACCAACGTGCTGGCGCTCGAGGTGTATCGCGCCGTGCTCCGCGCTGACGCGCTGCCGCCCGCGCTCGAGCAGATCCGCCGCCGGGCCGAGGCGGCGACGCACGCTTCGCTGCGCGAGGCGTCTGGCGTGGCGCTGCGCAGCGCCGATCACCTGGAGTCGTGGTGGTCGGACACGGCGACGCGCGGCGCGTGGCTGCACGAGGCGTCGGCGCGGCGTTTCGCGCTGACGCTCGGCCGCACGCTCGCACTCGCGCTGCTGATCGAGCACGCCGATTGGGCGCTCGCGAACGAGCGCGACGGGCGCGCTGCCGAGGCGGCGCGGCGCTACGCGCGAAGCGGCGTGGATCTGCTCTGCGATGCCCCGCGCCCGCCGCTCGCGACGACGCGACTGGCGCTCGGCGAAGCGCTCGATCCCGAGTGGCTGTAGCAGCGCATCGCTGCGTTCGAAGGGGCCTCGCTCGGCCTCCGCAGACCGTTAGACTGCTCGCCGTTTCCCAACAGATCCGCTGGCGCAAAAAGGAGAGGCCCCTTGGCCGAGTTCGTCTTCACGTTGCGCGACGTCCGCAAGGTCGTCGGCACGGACCGCATCATCCTCGACGGCGTCACGCTGTCCTTCCTGCACGGCGCGAAGATCGGCGTGGTGGGCCCGAACGGAACCGGCAAGAGCTCGTTGCTGCGCATTCTCGCGGGCGTGGACCCGGACTTCTTGGGCGAAGCGCGCCCGGCTCCGGGCATCAAGATCGGGTTCCTCTCGCAGGAGCCGCAGCTCGATCCCGGCAAGGACGTGCTCGGCAACGTCGAGGAAGGTCTCGCCGAGATCCGCGATCTGCTGCACCGCTTCGAAGCCGTTTCGGCGCGCTTTGCGGAAGAACTCAGCGACGACGAGATGAACGCGCTGATCGACGAGCAGGGCAAGCTGCAGGACCGCATCGACGCCGTCGGCGGTTGGGAGCTCGAGCGCAAGCTCGAGATCGCGATGGACGCGCTGCGCTGCCCACCGGCCGACGCGAAGGTCGAGACGCTCTCGGGCGGCGAGCGACGCCGCGTCGCGCTGTGCCGTTTGCTGTTGCAGGCGCCCGAACTGCTGCTGCTCGACGAGCCCACCAACCACCTCGACGCCGAATCGGTCGCATGGCTCGAACGCCACCTGCAGGAATACAAGGGCACCGTGATCGCGGTGACCCACGATCGCTACTTCCTCGACAACGTCGCCGAGTGGATCCTCGAACTCGACCGAGGCGGCTACTACCCGTTCAAGGGTAACTATTCGTCGTGGCTCGAGCAGAAGCAGGAGCGGCTCGACGTCGATGACAAGAAGTCGTCGGCGCGCAAGCGCACGCTCGCGCGCGAACTCGAGTGGGTACGCATGTCGCCGCGCGCGCGCCAGGCGAAGAGCAAGGCCCGCCTGCAGGCCTACGAAGAACTGCGCGCCGAGGAAGAGGCGCGCCTGCCGGAGACCGTCGAGATCACGATCCCGCCCGGGCCGCGGCTCGGCGACGTGGTGATCGAGGCAGAGCATCTCTCGAAGGCGTTCGGCGAGCGGCTGCTGATCGACGATCTCTCGTTCCGGCTGCCGCCCGGCGGCATCGTCGGCGTGATCGGACCGAACGGCGCCGGCAAGACGACGCTGTTCAGGATGCTCGTCGGCGAAGAGAAGCCCGACTCGGGCTCGCTGAAGCTCGGCGATACCGTGCAACTCGCGTACGTCGATCAGAGTCGCGATGCGCTCGACGGCACCAAGAACGTCTGGGCCGAGATCAGCGGCGGGCACGACATCCTGAAGCTCGGCCGGCGCGAAGTGCCGTCGCGCGCCTACGTGTCGTCATTCGGCTTCAAGGGTCCCGAACAACAGAAACTGGTCTCCGCGCTGTCGGGTGGCGAGCGCAACCGGCTGCACCTCGCGAAGCTGCTGAAGAGCGGCGGCAACGTGCTGCTGCTCGACGAGCCGACCAACGACCTCGACGTCGACACGCTGCGTGCGCTCGAAGAGGCGCTGCTCGGCTTCTCCGGCTGCATCGTCGTGATCACCCACGATCGCTGGTTCCTCGATCGGATCGCGACGCACATCCTGGCCTTCGAAGGCGAGAGCCACGTCGAGTGGTTCGAAGGCAACTTCGAGGACTACGAGGCGGATCGGCACCGCAGACTCGGCGCCGACGCCGACCAGCCGCATCGGCTCCATTACAAGAAGATCGCGCACTGAGATCCGCTCAGCGCGGGCTCTCGTAGAACACGTACGGGGTCGAGTAGTCGCTGACCTCGAAGTAGACCTTCCGCTCGCCGGGATCCACCTGGTAGTTCTGGTTCTCGTCGAACACGCCGTAGCCGAAGCGGTAGGGACGCGGCAGCGAGTCGCTGGTGCCGAGCGCGGTCGAGAGTTTGTCGATCTTGATGAAGCGCATCGCGACCTTCTCGCCGGCGTAGACGTCGAGCACGCCGCTGGTACCGGTCCAGTTCTGGATCGAGCGCCCGATCTGGTTCTGCGTTTCCTGGGTGCAGCCGCTCGCGAGCGCGAGCGCGGCGCCGATCGCGAGAATCGTTCGTCGCATGGGCCTCGGTCCTCCCTGTCGGTTCGCTGTGGTCAAGCGCCGAACGTGCGGCGGATGCGCACGAGCGCGTCGTCGACGTTCGCGCGCGAGTTGAAAGCGGAAAGGCGCAGGTAGCCCTCGCCAGCCGGACCGAAGCCCGCACCCGGCGTACCGACGACGTGGGCCTTCGCGAGTAGCGCGTCGAAGAAGCTCCACGACGTCATGCCGACCGGCACGCGCATCCAGATGTAGGGCGCGTGCACGCCGCCGAAGACGTGGAAGCCGGCGCCGCCGAGTTCCTCGCGCAGCCTTCGCGCGTTCTCCATGTAGTAGGCGACCTGCTCGGCCGTTTGCTTCTTGCCGTCTGGAGAATGCACCGCCCACGCACCGCGCTGGATCACGTACGGCACGCCGTTGAACTTGGTCGCCTGCCGCCGCGCCCAAAGCGCGTGGAGCGAGACGCGTTCGCCCGACGGAGTCACGCCGGTGACGCCCTTCGGGATCACCGTGTAGGCGCAGCGCACGCCGGTGAAGCCGGCGCGCTTCGAGTACGAGCGCATCTCGATCGCACAGTTCTCGGCGTCGGGAATCTGGTAGATCGAACGCGGGATCGCGGGGTCCTGGATGTAGGCGTCGTAGGCAGCGTCGAAGATCAGCACCGCGTCCACATCGCGCGCCCAGGCCACCCAGCGCACCAACTGCTCGCGCGTCGCGACGGCGCCCGTGGGGTTGTTCGGAAAGCACAGATAGGCGACGTCGGCGCGCTCGGCGGGTGGATCGGGCACGAAGCCGTTGGCTTCGGTTGCGGGCAGGTAGAGGATGCCGCCGTAGTAGCCGCGATCGTCCACCGCGCCGGTGCGGCCGGCCATCACATTGGTATCGACATAGACGGGATAGACGGGATCGGCGACCGCGATGCGGATCTCGTGGCCGAAGATCTCCTGGATGTTGCCGCTGTCCTGCTTGGAGCCGTCGGAGACGAAGATCGCATCGCGACCCACCGCGACGCCGCGGCTGGCGTAGTCGTCTTCGCGGATCGCGTCGAGCAGGAACTCGTAGCCCTGATCGGGCGCATAGCCGCGGAATCCCTCGGCGGTGCCCATCTCGTCGACCGCTCGGCGCATCGCGTCCACCACGGCGGGCACCAGCGGCAGCGTCACGTCGCCGATCCCGAGGCGGATGATCTTCGCGTCCGGGTGCGCGTCGGCAAACGCTTTCACGCGTCGCCCGATCTCGGGGAACAGGTAGCCGGCAACGAGTTTCTGGTAGTGACCGTTGATGCGCGTCATGGCGCACGCAGCGTAGCATCGGGCTCATCCGCCGGCGGCGCGGGTTGGGATGCGGGGGCCTGCTAGCGCACCGGCTGCGGATCGAGCAGCACGCCCGGATTCAGCACGCCCGCCGGGTCGAGCGCGCGCTTGGCGGCACCGAGCGCGGTGCGGAACAGCGACGGGATTTCGCGGTCGTAGCCGGGTCGATGATCGCGGCCGACTGCGTGGTGGTGCGTGATCGTCCCGCCGAGCTGGATCAACGCTTCGCTCGCGGCCGTCTTGATCTCGTCCCACTGCTCGAGTTCGGAGCCGCGGCGGCCCGGCGCGAGGATCGTGTAGTACGGCGCCGGCCCGTCGGGGTAGGCGTGCGTGAAGCGGCACGAAACGGTGCCAGTTCCGCAGACACGCTGCACCGCGTCGCGCGTCGCTTGCATCACACCGTCGTGGAACTCCGCGAAGCGGTTCCACGGGATCGCCGTCTCGAAGGTCTCGGACACCACGCCGGCGCGCGCGAGCACGTCGCGCAAGTAGGGCGCGTTCACGAACGCGTCGCGCCAGGCCCCGGCTGCTCCTTCGCGTGCGCCCTCACCGCCGGTCCTGGTCTTCGCGCCGCCTTCCGGCAGCACGCCGCCTGCGCCTGCCGCAATTTCGAGTGCGCGCGCGATCCATGCGTCGAGCGCGTGGTCGGCCGACTCGAACGCGACGAGCAGCACCGCGTCGTCGCCCGCACCCGAGTTCGCCGCTTCGAGCGCGTCGAGCAGCCGGCAGTTCGACGGATTGAGGCCCGACTGCGCGAGCAGACGCACCGCTTCGGCGCCGCGCGCGAATCCGTCCGCGCCCGGGAAGCGCACCGACGCCGAGGCACGGAAACGCGGGCGATCCTGGAGCCGCATCCACGCCTCGGTGATCACGCCGAGCGCGCCCTCGGAGCCGATGAAGAGGCGATCCGGCGCCGGTCCGGCGCCGGAGCCGGGCAGCCGTCGCGTTTCAATGACGCCGGACGGCGTCACGACGCGCAGCGACTCGACGAACTCGTCGATGTGGGTGTAGAGCGTCGCGTAGTGCCCGCCCGAGCGCGTCGCGATCCAGCCGCCGAGTGTCGAGAACTCGAAGGACTGCGGGTAGTGGCGCAGCGTGAGCTGATGCGGGCGCAGCTGGTCTTCGAGTGCGGGACCGAGCACGCCGCCCTCAATGCGCGCGGCGCGCGAAGCGCGATCGATCTCCAGCACGCGATCGAGTTTGCCGAGGTCGAGCGACACCGCGCCCGTGTAGCCGTCGAGGGCGCGCGCTTCGACGCCGCCGACCACGCTCGATCCGCCGCCGTACGGAATGCACGCGATCCGCGCGCTCGTACACCAATCGAGCACCGCGGCGACTTCGCGCTCGTCGCGCGGGAACGCGACCCAATCGGGCGCCGGCTCGAAATCGCGGCGCAGTGCCCGCACCACGTCGCGAAAGCTCTTGCCGTAGGTGTGGCCGAGCCGATCGTGCGGCGCCGCCGAACAGAGCTCGCGCAGCGCGGTGGGCGGTTGCACGCGCGGCGGTGCGAGCGCGATCTCGTCTTCACGCGGTACGGCCGTGAGATCGAGCGCGCTGCCGAGTCGCGCTGACAACGTGCGCGCGATGCCGAGTTCCTGCTCGGGCGACGGACCGGCGTCCTCGTAGCCCCAGCCCCAGAACTTGCGGCGGCGCGCCGTCACGCGTTCTTCGCGGGCGCGAGCAGTTCCAGCACCTTTTCGTCCGGCAGCAGCGGGTTCTCGGGATTCAGCGGCTGGATGCAGACGTGATCGGCGCCCGCGTCGTAGTGGGCCTGGATGCGCTTGCGGATCGCGCTCTCGTCGCCCCACGCGACGATTGCATCGACCAGGCGGTCGCTGCAGCCCCCCGCGAAATCCGCGTCCGTGTAGCCGAGCCATTTCAGGTTGTTCTGGTAGTTGGGAAGCCCTGCGTAGATCTTCATTGCCGCGCGCGCGACAGCGCGGGCCTTCGCGGCGTCGGTGCACAGCAGCACCTTCTGTTCCGGCGCGAGGATCTTGTCCTTGCCGAGGATCTCGCGTGCGCGCGCGGTGTGCTCGGGCGGCACGAAGTACGGATGCGCGCCCGACGCGCTCTCGGCGGCGAGCGCCAGCATCTTCGGTCGCAGCGCGGCGAGCACGATCGGCACGTCCTCGGTCGGCTTCGGCGCCAGGAACAGACCCTTGCCCATCGCATCGAGGTAGCTGCGCATCGTCGCGACCGGCTTGCCGTAGTCGTGCCCGCGCACGTTCGCGACGAGATGCCCATGCGAGACGCCGATGCCGAGCACGAAGCGATTGCCGGTCATCTCGCCGGTCGTGAGGCGCAGCGCGTTCATCGCCATCGGGTCGCGCGCGTAGAGGTTGGCGATACCGGTGGAGTAGGTGATGCGCGTCGTGTGGGCGGCGAGGTAGGTGATCGTCACGAACGGATCGCGGCCGACCGCCTCGGGCAGCCACATCGCCTCGTAGCCCCAGTCCTCCACGCGCTTCGCGAACGCCGCAGCCTGCGCGGCCGGCATCCCGTCCACGTGGGTCCAGACGCCGAATCGACCGAGCGTCGTCACTGATGTTCCTCCTCGAGCGTGGGCCCTAGCCTCGCAGAGCATGGCGGCGCCGCAAGCGCGCCGTGCATAGACTCGCGCCGGGCCGCCGATGGCGGCAAGGAGATCATTCGATGCTGCGACTCCTCGAACACCCGCTCTCGCCCTACGCCCGCAAGGTGAAGATCGTGCTCGGATGGAAGGGCGTCGCGTACGAACCCGTCTTCGACTCGACGATCATGCTCGACTACGTCGACGAGAAGTGGCCGGCAAAGCCGTCGCTGCCAGCAAAGCCCGCCGAGCGCGCGCGCGTGCGGATGCTCGAAGAGTTCTGCGACACGCAGATCGAAGCGGTGAACTGGGGACTGATGGAGGTGCGCTTCTTCAAGCGCGCGGAAGGCGCGCTGGCCGATTCGCTGCTGGCGCACGCACGCGAACAGTGGCTGCGCTTCTGGGGCCGACCCGAGCGCGAGTTGCAAGGGCGCGAGTGGATGAACGGCACAGACTTCGGTCGCGGCGATGCGGCGGTCTATCCGCACATCACCGGCTCGAGTGGATGATGAAGTCGGGCGGCGCCGACGTCGTGCTGCGCGGGCTCGAGGCGGGGACCATCCGGTTCCAGCAGGAGTTCGAGTAAGGAAGCGATCGCAGCGGGCCGTCGGAATTCTGAGCCGATCGAGGAACCCAGCGAGGAGTGGTCGCGATCCTGTTGCCGTCGGCGCGTCGCACACCCTCGATTGCACGGCTGCGTCGACGCCATCCGGGGCCGCCCGTCGTTCCAGCAAAGTCTCGCGGGGCCGACGCGGGGCGGGTAGTTTCTGCGACCGCCATGCACACACCCGAATCCCCGACCGGCCGGCGAACCCTTTCCGAATACGAGTCGAAGCGACTCCTCGCGGGCTACGGCGTAGCGGTCGCGACCGAGCGCGTCGTGCAGGACGCGGAGGCCGCCGCGAGCGCGGCCGCGGCGATCGGCTTCCCGGTGGTCGTGAAACTCTGCGGCGACGCGATCGCGCACAAGACCGAGCGCGATCTCGTGCGACTCGGTCTCGCCGACGCGATCGCGGTACGCGGCGCCGCCGCCGAAGTGCTCGCGAAGGCGCGGCCGGAAGACGGCGCGGTTTCGCTGCTGGTCGCCGAACTGGTGCGCGGCAAGCGCGAGCTGATCGCTGGCCTGGTGCGCGACCCGAGCTTCGGACCCTGCGTGCTGCTCGGGCTCGGCGGGATCCTGACCGAAGCGCTCGGCGATGTGGTATTCGCGGCCGCTCCGCTCGAGCCGGCCGATGCGATCGCGATGATCGGCCGCTTGCGCGCGAGTCACTTGCTGACGAAGCCGTTTCGCGGCGAAGCGGCAGTCGACGCCGAAGCGCTCGCCCTTGTGCTGGTGGGCCTCGGCCGACTCGCCGTGGAGCGACCCGACATCGCGTCGGTAGATCTGAATCCGCTGATCGTGCGCAGCGACGGCAAGCCGCTCGCTGTCGATGCGCTGGTAGAGATCGAGCCCGTGATCAGAAGCGGAGAAGCCCCGTTCCCGCGTAGCGAGCCACAGGCGAGCGGCGAGATCCATCAGGCTCGCGGCGGCGCCGGCGAAGAACTCTCTGACGAAGCGCTGCTCGAACGCTTCCGCCCGCTCTTCCATCCGCGTGGTATCGTCGTGGCCGGCGCGTCCACGCATCCGGGCAAGTTCGGTTTCGTGACGCTGCACAACCTGCGCGCGTTCGGCTATCAGGGCGAGTTGTTCCCGGTGAACCGCGAAGGCGCCGAGATCCTCGGTGCGCCGAGTCACCGCGACGTTGCGGAGATTCCGGTTGGTCACGCGGATCTCGTCTTCGTCTGCACACCGGCCGGCGCCAACGTCGAGTTGTTGCGCGCGTGCGCGAAGATCGGCGTGCGCGCTGCCTTCGTCGCCAGCGCGGGCTACCGCGAGGCGGGTCCCGAAGGCCGCGCGCAGGAAGACGAACTGGTCGCGACCGCCGACGAACTCGGCATCGTGATGGCGGGTCCGAACGGGCAGGGCGTGATCTCGACGCCGGTCTCGATGTGCGCGCAGATCGTCGCGCCGTATCCGCCGCCGGGGGGCATCTCGGTGGTGAGCCAGAGCGGCAATCTGGTGTCGTCGTTCCTCAACTACGCAGTACAGACCGGCGTCGGCATCGCGAAGGCGGTCTCGTCGGGCAACTCCGCGCAGACCGGGATCGCCGAGTACCTCGAGTACTTCGCGGCCGATCCCGACACGAAGGTGGTCGTCGCCTATCTCGAAGGCGTGCCCGACGGGCGCCGGCTACTCGCCGCGATCCGCCGGCTCACGGCGCGCAAGCCGCTGGTGCTGGTGAAGGGGGGCGTCGCATCGGAAGGGCAGCGTGCGGCGCTCTCTCACACAGGGTCGCTCGCCACCGACGATCGCGTCTTCGACGGCGTTTGTCGCCAGGCCGGCGCGCTGCGCGCGCCGAACGTCGAAGCGGCCTTCGAGTGGGCCGCGACGCTCGCGACGCAGCCGCTGCCGCGCGGGCGACGTGTGATCGTGTTCACCACAGCGGGCGGCTGGGGCGTGCTCGCGGCCGACGCGTGCGCGGCAGCGGGGCTCGAACTGGTCGCTCTGCCGGAGAGCGTCCGCGCGCAGATCGACGGCATGGTGCCGGCTCGCTGGAGTCGCAGCAATCCGGTCGACCTCGCCGGCGGCGAGACGCGCGACACCGTGCCTGCCGTGCTCGACCTGCTCTGCGCGCACCCGGACGTCGACGCGATCGTGCATCTCGGCCTCGGCATCCAGGCCGCCACCGCGAACCTGTTTCGCAGCGGACCGTTCTTTCCGGGCCACGGTCTCGAACGCATCACCGAGTATCACGAGCGCCAGGACCGGCGCTTCGCCGAGGCGGCGCGCGACGCGAGTGTGCGTCATGGCAAGCCGGTCCTGAGCGCCACCGAGCTGGTCCACACCGATCGCGACTATGGCAACGCGGGTCCGCTCGCGGTGAAGGAGTTCGGGCGCGTCTGCTACCCGAGCGCGCACCGCGCTGTCGAGGCGCTGCGCGTCCTCGTCGACTACGCCGAGTTTCGCGCGCGATCCTGATCCGCCACAAACAACTTGACGCCCAATGACTTGACGCCCGGCACCGGGCTACGGCTCCGTTATCTCCTGAAGATCTCCGAGAGCTGGGGGACCTGGGAGACGGGGACCCAGCTCGCCATGCCGACGGTCCACACGAGGGTGTCGCCGCGCAAGGTGCCGGAAGCGGCCGCGCGCGTGAGATCCTCGATCGTGAACGGTCCCGTCGCCTGACCGCCCTGCACCATGTGCCACGCGGGCGGCGGCGGGGGCGGGGGGGGTGCTTGCGGGACCGCCGGCGTCTGCGGAGCGCTCGCCATGCGGCCGGCCATCGCCAGACCCATCCCGACACCGATGCCGCCTGCGGCGATGCCACCGGCCGGGTTCGCGGCCGCGACCTTCGTAGCGGCGCCGATCTGGTACTGCTGGTACGCCGCGAGGTCGTCGATCACGCGCATCGACGAACGCGCGTCGAGCGCCTTCTCGACTTCTTCGGGTACCGAGACGTTCACGATGAAGAGTGCCGGCACGTCGAGTCCGTACTCGTCGTCGACGCGATCGACGACCATCTTGCGCAACTTCTCGGCGAGGTCGTTCTGGTTGGCGGCGAGGTCGACGACCGAGAGATCCGCCGTTGCGACCAGGTCCGCGAAGGCCTGGCCGATGATCGAGCGCAGCAGCACGCCGACCTCGTCGACCTCGAAGATCGAGTCGGTGCCGACGAGTTCCTGCAGCAATGCTTTCGCGTCGACCGCGCGCAGCGTGAAGGTGCCGAAGGCGCGCACGCGAATCGGGCCGAAGTCCGGATCGCGGATCAGCACCGGGTTCGGCGTGCCCCACTTGAGGTCGGTGACCTGGCGCGTCGAGACGAAGTAGACCTCGGCCTTGAAGGGGCTGTCGAAGCCGAACTTCCAGCCGGCGAGCGTCGAGAGCACCGGCAGGTTCTTCGTCTCGAGCGTGTATCGGCCCGGCGCGAACACGTCGGCGATCTTGCCCTGGTGGACGAAGACCGCGGTCTGGCCGGGGCGCACGATCAGCTGCGCGCCGTGCTTGATCTGGTTGTGGTAGCGCGGGAAGCGCCACACCAGTGCGGCGTGCGAGTCGTCGACCCACTCGACGATGTCGATCAGTTCGGCCCGGAGTTTCTCGAAGAGTCCCATTGTTCGTCTCCTCTATGTCGCGGGCGCTGCGCTAGCGCAGCAGATCCACGAGAAGTCCCAATAGCGAGCGGCTGCCCGTTGCCGAGCCGCCCCAGCTTTCATTGCGTTCGCGTTGCACGCGTTCTTTCTCGAGCATGTGTTCGACGGCGGCCATCGCCTTGAACTGCTCCGCGGTCATGCGCGGACCTTCCGAGAGGCCCGGCGTCGCGGAGGGAGCGGCGTCGCGCAGGCCTCCGCTCGCGATGAACGCGGCGATCTGCTCGAGTTCGTCGGCGTCTAGCCAGGTGCCGTGCGACCCACACCAGTCGACGATCACGCCCGAGCGCTTGCCGTAGTTCTTGCGGTACATGCGCTCGTAGCAGACGGGGCAGTCGCGGTAGCGGAAGTTGCGAGCGACCGATTGACGCGCCGCCGCGGGCGTCGCGACGCCCATCGCGGTGCGCTGGCGCGCCGCCTCGATCGCGCGCTGCACGAGCGACTCGAAGCGGTCGCCGGGCACGAAGAGTCCGTTGCACTTCGAGCACTCGCGCACCCAGACACCACCGACGCCGCGCACGGCGAGTTCCTCTTCACAGACCGGACAGCCGAGAGCCGCGTCCTGCGCTTCCGGCAGCGCCTCGGGCCGGAACTCGACGCCGCAGGTCACGCAGAACTTCGCCGACTCCTCGTTGCGCGCGTAGCACTCCGGGCAGATCAGCGAGAGTTCGCCCGCGCGCACGACGGCGGCGCGGCAGTAGTCGCAGTGCTCCGCCTTCTCCGGCAGCAACGCGCCGCACGCGCTGCAACGCTGCACCGCGGCGTCTACGGCCGCCTGCGTCTCGTTGCGGATCTTCGCGCCGCAGCGGCAATCGAAGAACGGCTCCGCGACGTCCGTGACGTCGTACTGGGCGTGGCAGTCGCGGCACGCAACGAGTCGCACGCCCGCGGCAATCGGCCAGACGCCCGAGCCCCTTGAGCGTTGCGTCGGGGACGTTGGTTGCGCGAGTTGCGTTGGGGACGTTGGTTGCGTGGCGCTCCCGAGCGCCACG
Source organism: uncultured Spirochaetales bacterium (assembly GCA_964353555.1). GTDB lineage: Bacteria > Myxococcota_A > UBA9160 > UBA9160 > PR03 > PR03. The sequence continues at coordinate 15,207 of CAYGWM010000035.1, read as the reverse complement.
CAACCAACGTCCCCAACGCAAACGGGGCAACGTGTGGCACCGGAGGGGGGCGGAGGGGCTACTCGCGGGAGAGGTAGGTGGTTGCTTCGAGCGCGGCTTCGTAGCGCTGGAGCAGGTGCTGCGCCTCTTCGGGGGTCAGGTCGCCGCGCTCCTGGGCGATGTCGATCGCAGTTTGTACGCGACCGATCAGCTCGCGGGTGTCGTACTCGACGTAGTCGAGCACGTCGCGAACCTTGTCTGCTTCGACGACGTGCTCGATGTGGGTCTTGCCGTCGTCGTCGACGCGCACGTGCACGGCGTGGGTGTCGCCGAACAAGTTGTGCAGGTCGCCGAGGATCTCCTGGTAGGCGCCCACCAGGAAGACGCCAATGATGTACGGCTGCCCGTTCAGCGTGTGCAGCTCGAGCGTGTCGCGCACGTCGTGCTGGTCGATGAACAGGCCGATCTTGCCGTCGCTGTCGCAGGTGAGGTCGGCGAAGATGCCGCGCCGCGTCGGCTGCTGTTCGAGCCGGTGGATCGGCATCACCGGGAACAGCTGCTTGAAGCCCCAGTGATCGGGCATCGACTGGAACATCGAGAAGTTGCCAAAATAAGTATCAGCGAGTGTCTTCTCGAGGTCCTCGAGATCCTCTGGTACCTGCGGCAGTTCGCGCACGATGCGCAGCAACTTCTCGCAGCCGGCCTGAAACAGTTTCTCGACACGGGCGCGCGCGCGCATGTCGAGATAGCCGAGCGCGAACAGCGTGCCTGCCTCCTCCTTCAGCTGCGTCAGATCGTGCCAGCCTTCGAGCGGATTCTTCCGCGACAGGCCGTTCCAGGTTTCCCACAGATCCTGCACCACGCGCGGGTCGTCCTCGGTCGTCGCCTCGGGCGTCTCGGCGATGCGCAGCTCGGAGACGCCCAGCACGTCGAAGATCAGCACCGAGTGGTGCGCGACCATCGCGCGACCCGCCTCGGTGATGATGTCCGGGTGCGGCACGTCGGTCTCGTCGCAGGCCTCCTGGATCGACGACACCACGTCGTTCGCGTATTCCTGGATCGAGTAGTTCATCGACGAGTGAAAGTTGGTCTGCGAGCCGTCGTAGTCGACGCCGAGACCGCCGCCGACGTCGAGCATGTGCGGACGCGCGCCCATTGCGTGCAGGCCGACGAAGATCCGGCTCGCTTCGCGGAAGGCTTCCTTGTGGGCGCGGATCGCGGTGATCTGCGAGCCGATGTGGAAGTGCAGCAGTTCGAGGCAGTCGAGCATCTTCTCGGCGCGCAGCCGGTCTACCGCCTCGACGATCTCCGCCGCCGAGAGGCCGAACTTGGCGCGCTCGCCGCTCGAGTCGGCCCACTTGCCGGCGCTCTTGGTGGTGAGCCGCGCGCGCACGCCGAGGTGCGGACGGATGCCGAGTTCGCGCGAGACGCGGATCGCGAGGTCGAGCTCCTGGAAGCGGTCGACGACGATGATCGGCGTGCGCCCGAGCCGCTGCGCGAGCAGCGCCGTCTCGATGTAGGCGCGGTCCTTGTAGCCGTTGCAGATGAGCAACGCGCCCGGCGTGTCGAGCAGCGCGAGCGCGATCAGCAATTCGGGCTTCGAGCCGGCTTCGAGACCGATCCGGTGCGGCGCGCCGTAGCGGACGATCTCTTCCACGACGTGGCGCTGCTGATTCACCTTGATCGGGTAGACGCCGCGGAAGCGGCCGCCGTAGGAGTAGTCGCCGATCGCCTTCGCGAACGACTTGGCGAGCCCCTTCACACGACTCGATACGATGTCCGAGAAGCGCACGAGCAGCGGCAATCGCAAGCCGCGCGCTTGCAGCGACGGCAACAGCTCGTAGAGATCGACCGCAGCACCCTCGGGGCCCCGCGGCGTCACCTGGACGTGACCCTTCTCGTTGATTCCGAAGTACCCAGCGCCCCAGTTGGCGGTCTGGTAGAGCTCGGCGCTGTCTTTGATGGACCAACTACGCATGGGCGTGCTCCCGAAGATGGGATGGGGACGGGAGAAGTGAAGGAGGGCATTCGATGGCGCGGTAATCTACCGCCGCGCGCGTTGAATAGCGTTTTCTCCGCGCTCCGAAAGCGTCAACTCATGATCCCGCTCGCCCGCGGACGCGCGCGAGCCGAACACGAGTCAAGTGACTTGGGTCACTCCTCAGGTCGCGACGAGGTCAGCGCTTCATCGCGCTCCGCGCCGGTTGCAAGATCGCGCACCTTCACGACGCCGCGTGCGGCTTCGTCCGGACCGACCAGCCAGACCGAGCGTGCGCCTGATTTGTCGGCGTCGGCGAGTACGCGCTTCGGGCGCGTCTCGCCGAGCACCAGCTCGACCGCGTGGCCTTGCGCGCGCAGTCGCTCGGCGACGCGGATCGCTGCGCTGCGCTGTGCAGCGCCGAGCGCACACACGACATCGTCGAGACCGCGCGGCAGTGCCGGCAACAACCCGTGATCGGCGAGCAGTTCGCCGATCACGACGTCGCCGAAGCCGAAACCGACCGCCGGGATCGAAGCTCCGCCCAGCGCTTCGAGCAGCCGGTCGTAGCGACCGCCTCCACACACCGCTCGCAGCTTGCGCTCGGCGTCGTAGGCCTCGAACACGATGCCCGTGTAGTAGGCGAGTCCGCGCACCACCGAGGCGTCGAAGTCGACGTAGTTCGCGATTCCGTAGGCGTCGAGGAGCTCGAAGAGCCGGCGCAGGTCCGCGATCGCGGGCGAATCCGCGGGCGCGGCGGCGGCCGCGTCGTCGAGGCTGCGCGTGCCGAGCACTGCCACCACGTCGCGCGCTTCGGCGGCGGCGAGCCCCACGGTTCCCGTCGGATCGCAGAGCAGCTCGATCACCGCGTCGGCGCCGATCTTGTCGAGCTTGTCGATCACCACGCAGAGCGGCGCGAAGGCGTCGGGCCGCGTGCGCAGCACACCCGCGCGCAGCGTTTCTTCCAGCAACGCGCGATTGTTCACCTGGACGCGCACCTGTCCGGCGCCGAGACCGACGCGCGTGAGCAGCGCGAAGATCGCGGCCAGCAGCTCCGCTTCGGCGCCGACGCCCGGCTCGCCCCACACATCCATGTTCCACTGGAAGTGCTCGCGCTTGCGGCCGCGCGACATTCGTTCGTAGCGCCAGTTCTGGGTGACGGTGAACCAGCGCAGCGGCATGCGCAGCGCGCCGGCGCGCGCCATCACCATGCGCGCAATCGACGGCGTCATCTCGGGGCGCAGCGCGAGGTGACGGTCGTGCATCACGAAGTGGTAGAGCTGCTCGACGATCTCCTCGCCGGCCTTGCGCGTGAACAGTTCCGCATACTCGACGACCGGCGCATCGACTTCCTCGAAGCCCATGCGCCGCGCGACCTCGCGGAAATGTTCGAAGAGCCACGTTCGCAGCCGCATGTCTTCCGGATAGAAGTCACGCGTCCCACGCGGCGCCTGGAGAGCGGGAGGCTTCGCCATTTCCGCTTCTTACCACCCGCAAACTACAAACGCCCCCTGACGCGCGTTCGGCTCGGTGGCGTCGGCCCGCGAGCCGGATCAGCAGTTGCGCTACAAAGCCAGGCCTTCTCGAGGAGACTCCGATGACCCGACGCACGGCCCTCGCACCGATCCTTCTGCTCGCGGCACTGTTCGCATGTGGCGGCGAGAAGGAGAAGCTCGCCGCCGCGCCGACGCCGCCCGCCGCAGCGCCTGCTGCCAAGCTCGCGGCGCCCGCACCCGCGGCGACATCGTCGTCGTTGGTCGTGCCGTCGACCACGCCGACACCCGACTCGCTGCCGAAGGGTCTGCTGCTCGCGCTCGCGCAGTTCGCCGTGTCGCCCGAAGGCAAGGTGTTGCCCCAGCCGGGCGCTGCGAAGCTCGAGATCCTCGTCCGCGAGGGCGGCGCGTGGAAGGTGTCGACGCTCGAGGATCCCGACAGCAACGTGTTCCACAAGGCGATGGTCTACGCGG
>CAYGWM010000035.1:1634-11183 GCA_964353555.1 uncultured Spirochaetales bacterium | reverse complement strand
TCGACGCTCGAGGATCCCGACAGCAACGTGTTCCACAAGGCGATGGTCTACGCGGCGCCCGATGGGCCGGCGATTCTGACGCTCGGCGGCACGAAGGCGGCGCTCAAGCTCTGGCGGAAAGATGGCAACGGCGGCTTCAAATCCGTCGCGACGCTGTGGACCAAGGATTTCGGCGGCAACTTCAGTCGCATGCGCGATGCCGAGATCGCCGACGTGCTCGGCGATGGCCGCAGCGGTCTCGCGGTCGCGACGCACGATCAGGGCATCGTCGCGACCGTCGTCCCGAAGTCCAATGGTCCGGAGGGCTCCGCGGGACCCGGCTACGAAGTGACCGAGATCGACGCGAAGAAGGACACCTTCGTCCACGAGATCGAAGTGGGCGATCTCGACGGCGATGGCATGATCGAGATCTACGCGACGCCCAGCGAGCCGAACAGGCTCGACGGCTCCGAGCAGGCGGGTCACGTGACCCGCTACGCGCCCGCCGAGAAGCAAGCGAGCGGCGTCGTCGTGGCCGATCTCGGCAACCGGCATGCGAAGGAGATCCTGGTTGGCGACGTCGATGGCGACGGGCGCGACGAGCTGTACGTGGCAGTCGAAGCGCGCACAGAGGGAAGCGGCGCGGCGACCCGGATCGTCGAGCCGGTGGAGATCTTGCGCTTCGACGCGGACACCGATCCGAAGGCGCGCAACGTGATCGCGACGATCGACGACCGGCTGCTGCGCTTCCTGACGACCGGCGACATCGATGGCGACGGCAAGAAAGAGATGGTCGCGGCCGGCTTCAAGAGCGGACTCTGGCTGCTGCGTCCCGGCGCGAATCCGAAAGAAAAATGGCAGCTGCAGCAGCTCGACCGCAACTCGTCGGGCTTCGAGCACGCGGCGCTGCTGACCGATCTCGATGGCGACGGCACCGACGAGCTCTACGTCGCGAGCGACGAACAAGGCGAAGTGCGTCGCTACGTGTGGCGCAATGGCGGCTTCGAGAAGGAAGTCATCCACACCCGCAAGCCCGCCGGCTCGGCGTTCACCTGGAACCTGATGCCCGTCCCCGTCGAGCTGGTGCGGTAGTGCGGTAGCCCAGCGTCGGAAGGAGCCGCTCGCGAGCGCGGATCCGGAAGCTTGGCTAAGGATGGCCGCACCCAGCCCTCAAAATCCCCCAGGGAAGTCGCGTGGCCAAGCATCTGATCATCACCGAGAAGCCGAGCGTCGCGCGGGACATCGCCAGCGCGCTCGCCGGCTTCAGCGAGGAGCAGGGGTACTTCGAAAGCGAGACCTGGGTGCTGACCTGGGCGGTCGGCCATCTCTTCGAGCTGCTCGAGCCCGAGGAGATCGACCCCGAGTACAAGCGCTGGACGCTCGCAAACCTGCCGATCATTCCCGAGGTCTTCAAGACCAAGCCGAAGCAGGGCCAGGCCGAGCGCGTTCGCACCATCAAGAAGCTGCTCGAGCGGAGCGACGTCGAGGGCGTGGTGAATGCCTGCGACGCCGGTCGCGAAGGCGAGCTGATCTTCCGCGAGATCGTCGAACACTTCGGCAGCACCAAGCCGATCCGAAGGCTCTGGCTGCAATCGATGACCGAGGATGCGATCCGCGACGGCTTTTCTCGGCTGCGCCCGGGTGAGGAGCTGGAGAATCTCGCCGCCGCCGCCCGCGCGCGAACGCTCACCGACTGGCTGATCGGGATGAACGCGACGCGCGCGTTCACCAAGCGACTGAAGGGCCGGCGCGAGAAGGGCGCCTGGTCGGCCGGTCGCGTGCAGACGCCGACGCTGGCGCTGCTGGTCGAGCGCGAACTCGAAGTGCTCGCGCACAACGCGAAGGGCTACTGGCGCCTCGTCGGCAGCTTCGAGTCGGGCGGCCAGAGCTACGCGGGGACCTGGTTCGATCCGGCGCTCGCCGAGAGCGAGAACGAGGAAGCGCGGGACGACCGGATCTTCGACGAGTCGCGCGCCAACGCAATCGTCGCGGCGATCAGCGGCCGACCCGGCGTCGCAGACGAGACGCGCAAACCGTCGCGCGAAACCGCGCCGCCACTCTTCGATCTGACGAGCTTGCAGCGCGAGGCGATTCGCCGCTTTGGCTGGACCGCACGTCGCACGCTCTCGGCCGCGCAGCGCTGCTACGAAGCGCACAAGATCCTCACCTACCCGCGTACCGACTCGCGCTGCCTGCCGAACGATTACCGCCAGAAGGTCCGCGAAGTGCTGCAAACCTTCGCCGATGCGGGTCGCGACTTGCGCCCCTCGAAGGACGTCGATCCGATCGCCGAGTACGGCGCCGCCGCGCAGCGACTGCTGTCGGCCGGCCTCGAGAACGAGGCGCGCACCTTCGACGACACCAAGGTCTCCGACCACTTCGCGATCATCCCGACCGGTCGCCTGCCAGGTCCGAGCGTTTCGGGCGACGACAGCAAGATCTTCGATCTGGTGGCACGCCGTTTCCTAGGCAACTTCCATCCGCCGGCGGTTTGGGAGCGCGTCGAGCGCACCACCGTCGTTGCGGGCGAACGCTTCCGCAGCCGCGCGCGCACGATCATGGAACCGGGCTGGCGCTCGATCGGCGATGCGGGCACCGACGAAGAGGGCGTGTCATCGCTGCCGCCGCTGATTCCCGGACAGTCCGAAGCGGCCGGCGTCGACGTCGTGATGACCAACGTCGAAGCGGTCGCGGAACAGACCAAGCCGCCGCCGCGCATCACCGAGGCGCGCCTGCTCTCGCTGATGGAGAACGCAGGCAAGGACCTCGAGGACGAAGACTTCGCCGCCGCGATGCACGAGCGTGGGCTCGGAACGCCGGCCACGCGCGCCGAAATCATAGAGAACCTGATTGCCAAGGGTTACGCGGTGCGAATGGGCCGCGCGGTTCGGCCGACCGCGAAGGGCATCCGGCTGATCGACATCCTGCGACGCGTGCACATCGATCGACTGACCAGCGCCGAGTTGACGGGCGAGATGGAGTTCCATCTGAACCAGGTGGAGCACGGCCAGCGCCCCGCGGCCGACTTCATGGCGGAGATCGAGGCGTACACGCGCGAGATCGTCGAGCACGCGAAGAACTTCGAATACGAAGAGCTGTACGCCAAGGACGCGCCGCTCGGTCCGTGCCCGGCGTGTGGGCGGCCGGTCGTCGAAGCGCCGTGGTTCTATCGCTGCCAGGAGAAGCCCGAGCGCGATCCCGATTGCGCGCTGCGCATCTGGAAGGACACGTCGGGTCGCTACATCGATCGCAATTCGGCAAGGACGCTCATCCGAGAGGGCAAGACCGGCGCGCTCGAAGGGTTCACTGCGCGCAACGGTCGCACCTATCAGGCGCTGCTCGAGATCGACCGCGAGGCATGGCAGGTGAAGGTCCGGCCGGTCGCGTGGGAAGAGGGCATGGTGCGCGAGGATCCCGAGTACGAGGTCAATACCGAGCCGGTCGGCGTCTGCCCGTTCGAAGAAGAATGCCACGTGGTCGAGTCGTCGACCCAGTTCATCTGCGAGCGCAAGCTGAAGGAGGCGGAGCTCGGCGAGGGCGTCGAGCGCCCGAAGAGCTGCGGCTTCGTGTTCCCGCGCACGGTCTGCAAGCGCGAAATCACGCGCGACGAGGCGATTCAATATGTCACGAACAAGCGCACGGAACTGCTGACGGACTTCACGTCGCGCTTCGGGCGACCGTTCTCGGCGATGCTCGTGCTGAAAGAAACCGGGCGCCACGGTTTCGAGTTCATGCCGCGCGCGCCGCGCGCGGGAGCCGCTCCGGCTGCGGAAGGCGACGCGACGAGCACCGCTCCGAAGCGCGCTGCGCGCGGCGGCAAGCGCGCGAAGGCCGTGGCTGCGGACGGCGCGACGGAGGCTGCCGCGAAACCGGCTCGCAAGCCCGCCGCGCGATCGCGCAAGGCCGCGAGCAAATCGAAGCCCAAGACCAAGCCCCGCTCGAAGACACCCAAGAACAGCGACTGATCCTTCGCGCGGTCGGCCTGCGTCGCGTGCGAATCGGGGTTGCTGGCGCCTTGCCGTCGGGCTGCGACTCCGCACCGCGAGCTTTTTCGTTGTCAGGTTCCCTACGCAGGGGGTATAAGGGCACGCCGGCGAGGGGGAAGAGGTCTGCGCGCGTACGCGCCCGCAGACGAGTGCGAGACCATCTTCTCCTTCTGCTCGAGGTGTGTCCTTTGGGGGAAAGCCAAGCCGCTTCTCGAGTCGAGTGGCGGATGGGCCTGCGCGGGGAGCCAATGCGATCGGCGGCCTTACCCATCGGGTCAGGCTCACCCATCGTGCTGTGAATCACGTGTGGGCCGCCAGCAGGGGGGTCCATGTCCAAGGTGTCGTCGGGATGCGTGCGTCCGCGCTTCCAGCTCACGCTCTTCGCTCGCTCGCTCGCAATCACGATCTTTGCTGGGCTCGCGCTGTTGGCGCCGCGCTCGGACGCCTTCGACTTCCAGGACGGCCGTCTGCAGATCCACGGCTACGTCGAATCAACGGTCCGCGGACTGTCCCAGGACTTCTCCTGGGCCGACAACATGGATCTGGCGCAGTGGTACAACATCCTCGGTGTCGAGACGGAGTACGACTTCGCGCCCGACGGCTGGGGCCCCTTCGATGTGCTCTCGGGCTTCGCACGATTCGAAGTCCGCTACGACTGCGTGTGGACGCGCGCGTGCGGAATCTTCCCCTCGGCGAATGCGTTCGGCGATCGCGTTGCGCATCTGCCCGGTTTCAAGACGAGCGGGCGTCGCACCGGCATGTCGGGCACCGCGTTCATCGGCAATCAAACTCTCTACGGGACGGACCCTTCGCAAGCCAAGCGCGCCGAGGTCGGTCGCTTCACGGGGCTCCGCTACGAGCCGGTTCTCGATCCGCGCAACACCAGCTTTCTGCACCCGACAGGGACCGATCGCTCCGTTCTGGTCAACCAGAATCCGCGCCGACCGGCGAGGACCGAGCAGCTCGACGGCCTGTCGGGCCTCTTCGCCGTCTCGGGTCAGAACGGGGTCTTCGAGGCCGATGGCGACGTCGCATACACGGAGTTCATCAACTCCGGGGGCAATACAGAGTTTGGCACGATCAACGACGATCCCGCGTTCTTCTACTTCACCCGCCAGGCGCGCTGCCGATTCGGCGCCCGGAAAATCCCCGGCGGCGGCAACGGGATCGCCACGCAAACCATCGGCCCGATTGACCCGAGCTGCGACATCAACCCGACTGGCGCTCTGCAAGGGAAGCCGAACCCGTTCAACCCGGGCGACTCGATTCCGATCGTGGTGAACCCGGAAACCGGCGCGATCAGAACCGGAATCTACGAACTCCCGGCGCGGCCGGCATCCGTGCTGTTGCAATCCGATGCGCCCCAGAAGGGCATTTCGCGCGGTGTCTACTACCCGAGCGGGGCCTTCAGCAGGTTCCTGCAACAGGACAAGGGCAGCGACTTTGCCCAGAACTTCAGCCAGTCCGAGTTGTCGTGGAATCGCGGCCAAAGCCAGCAGGACGAGAAGGAGTTCAAAGAGGGCTACCTCGACATGGAGTTCTTCGACAGCAGGCTGTGGGTCCGTGCCGGCAGGCAGAACATCGTTTGGGGCAAGACGGAGCTGTTCCGCACCACCGACCAGTTCAACCCGGTCGACCTCGCGCTCGCTTCGCTGCCGAGCCTCGAGGAGGCGCGCATCGCGCTGTGGTCGGTGCGCGGCGTATGGTCGTTCTACGATGTCGGTCCACTCGAAGACGTGCGTCTCGAGGTTTCGATGAATCTCGACAACATCGAGCATGCCGACATCGGTCAGTGTGGCGAGCCGTTCACGCCACTGCCTGCCTGCAACAAGCGGACGGCGCTGTGGGCCCACGGTCTGACCGGCTACGCGCTGGCCGGCGAGCATTCGCCGCCTACGTGGTGGGACTCTACGAGCGGCCTCGAGTACGGCGCGCGCGTCGAGTGGCGCGCGGGCCGTTTCAGCTACCAAGTGAGCGACTTCTACGGCTACGACGACTTCCCGTACGTCGATCGCATCAACTCGTACGAGCGCAACATCGATCCCAACACCGGCCGCCCGCGCGTCGCGAGAGGGCGCACTGCGTGCGTCACTGGCTATGAAGCCGCTTGTTTGCCGATCCAATCGAACTTCACGATCGGTCCGAACGATCCGAACGTGGCCGATCCGAACCGCAATTCCGGTGCGGGCACTACCGACCCTGATACGGCTTACGGTCCGGCGCTCGGGACCGCGGAAAGCCGCCAGTCCGTGATTCAGGATCAGCCGGTCAACCAGCAGCTCTTCGCGATGATCTGCGCGACCAGCATCGGCTTCAACGAACTCGATCGCGGCGCCTGTGCGCAGAGCGTGTTCAATAGCAGCGTCAACGGGCTCCTCCCCCAGAATGGGCCGCAAGACGACACCACTCGCAAGGACGGCACGAAAGCCCGCATCTCAGCGCTGTTGTCGAACATCCTGGCCGGGAACGGATCGGCGGGGCAGCTCGGCACGAACTTCCTCGCCCGCACGACGATCCCGTTGGTGCCTCTGAACGTGGACCCGTGCGACCGCTTCCTATCTGACAACAACGGTGGCTGCACAACGATTCTGGGGCGCTCTGCGTACCCGCTCTTCCTCCCTGGCGGTCCGACCCTGAACCAGGTGCTCACGGACGAGCAAGAGGCGTTGCTCGGCTGCGGACCGTTCTACGGTACCGACTGCGAGTCCGACGGCATCGACCTGCTGAACGTCGAAGCGAGCGTGCTGATGCAATCGTTCGTCGGCGTCGAGGGGAACTACAGCCCGGACTACGCCAACAACAACTTCACGGGCTGGTTCTACGGCAAGACCGACGCGAACGGAAACGCGTTTCCGCAGCCGGGCACGGGCGGATTCCAAGGCGCGCCGGTCGGCCTGCACAACGACAACGGCCAGATCATTCAGGTCGTCGGTTCGCGCGGTCCGAACGATCCCGGTTACAACCCGAATGTCGATGGCACGGTGAGCTTCGCCGTGGGGACCAAGAAAGGCCAGTGCGCCGGGGCAACCGCACTGTCGATTCCCTGCGGAACGGTCCCTCAGTTCCAGAACCTGCCGAGCTTTCCGCTTGCCAATGGCGGCTATCGCGGCGCCGCGGGTCAGGTTTTCACCAGCGAGATGGCGGCGCTCGCGTTCAACATGCAAAACCTGCTGGTGGCATTCTCAACCGCTCCTCGCAGCGAAACGATCAAGGCCGCAGCACCCATCGGCAACGGTTCAGGGGGGCCGGGGTACCAGCTTCAGATCGAGCAGCCCGAACTCAACCCGCAGGATCCCTTCAGTCTTGCGCCGAACCAGTGCTCGTTCCTCCAGCCCCAGTACTGCTCGAACATGAAGTCGTTCTTCTCGATCAGCGGCGCGCAGCGCAACGCGATTCGCGCCGGCGGCAGCCAGCAATTCGGTCGCCGCGACTTCGCCTGGCAGAGCGGTGGCGAAGGGGTACTCAAGTATCAGAAGCGCAACGTACTCGGCTTCTCGCTCGATTTCGCCGAGGACGTGACCAAGTCGAACTGGGGCATGGAAGCGAGCTGGATCGCCAACAATCAGTTCGCCGACAATGACTCGTTCACGGGACGAGGTGAGAGCGACACGCTCAACCTGACGGTTTCGGTGGATCGGCCGACCTTCATCAACTTCCTGAACCCGGGCCGCACCTTCTTCTTCAACTCCCAGGTCTTCTTCCAGTACATCACGAGCTACAACGATGGTTTCACGGTCAACGGTCCGTTCAACATGCTCGGGACCTTCACGATCCAGACCGGCTACTTCCAGGATCGCATGCTGCCCGGTATCACGTTCGTCTACGACCTCAACTCGCGCTCCGGCGCGGTGCTGCCCCAGCTCACCTATCGCTTTACCGAGAACTTCTCGGCGTCGGTGGGCATGAACTTCTTCTTCGGACGCTTCGAGACCGTGGACACCCCGATCGCACCGCTCGGCGTGGTCGGCACCGAGGCGGGCCGCGATGCGTACAAGGACGGCGCCGAGAACGCGCTGGCCGTCGTACGCGAACGCGACGAGGCCTACTTCCGCCTTCGGTACACGTTCTGACGGATCGGTTCCAGTGCGACCGCGGACAAGCGCGGTCGCACCGACCACCCACGATGCGAAACCGATGCCACCTCGTCGTTCCCATCTTGGTGGTGTTATCCGTTGCGTCGGCCGCTCACGCGATCGACTTCGGCAAGCACTTCTCGATCCACGGCTACGCCGAGACGCAGTTCCGGATGCTGGCCGCCAACTACCACCCGGACAACGCGGTTCTTTCCCAGTGGATGAACGTGCTGAACCTGGAGTTCGAGGGCGACCTCGCGCCGGGCGGCATCGGCCCCTTCGATTCGCTCTCGGTCTTCAGCCGCGTGCTGGTCCGCTACGACTGCGTCTACAACGGCTGTGGCATGGTGCCGAGCTGGCGCTACTGGGGCGACCGGGCCAGCCGCGCGCCGCGCAACCTCACGACGGGTCGCACCAACCCGTACAACGGAACGCTGCTGGTGCCGGGCGAGCGGCCAGAGCGCGTCGAGCGCGACAACGAGTTGGTCGATTTCTTCGTGATCCCGCCCTTCGACGCGCTGCGTGCTCTCGGCGCGACGAATCTGGATGCGACCTTCGAACCGATCGGGGACGCGCGTTTCGCGATCAAGGACGTCGCATCCTCCATCGGCAACGGGTTATTCCCGCTGGGCCCGTGGCATCCTTCGACGAAGATCGACCCGACTGGCAGCCTCGCGAGTGTGCCCAATCGAACCTCGGCGCTTCCGCTGCGGCCCGAGGTTCCGGACATCGGCGCCGGCTTCGAGCCGCACGGGCTCTTCATCCCGTCCGTGCCGTTCACCGAGGATCATGGGGACCTCTCCAATTTCGAGCAGAACTACAACCAGAACGAGCTGGCCTGGCATCACACCGATAGCCAGGACGAGCGGGAGCTGAAGGAGGCCTACTTCGACGCCGAGCTGCTCGAAGGGCGGCTCTGGATGCGCGTCGGCAAGCAGCAGATCGTCTGGGGCAAGACGGAACTGTTCCGCACGACGGACCAGTTCAACCCGCAGACACTCGCGCTCTCGTCGCTGCCGTCACTCGAGGAATCGCGCATCGCGCTGTGGTCCGCGCGCGCCACGTACTCGTTCTACGACGTCGGTCCGCTCGAGGACGTGCGACTCGAGGTTGCCGCGAACCTCGACGACTACGAGCCGCTCGAACTCGGTCGCTGCGGTCAGCCCTACACGATCTGGCTGGTGTGCGGCAAGACCTTCGGGCTCTGGAGCCATGGTTTCGCCGGCATCGGCCTCGCCGGCGAGCGCCATCCCGAGTCGTTCTGGGAATCGCCAAAGGGACTCGAGTTCGGCGCGCGCGTGGAGTTTCGTTGGGACCGCTTCTCGTTCCAGATATCGGACTTCTGGGGCTACGACGACGCGCCGACCGTCGACTCGTTCTACGAGTACGGGCGCAACGTCGATCCGACGACGGGGCTTCCGCTCGACGTACACGGCGACCCACTGTTGCCCACCCAGTCTGCCGACTCGATCCTGCGTCTGCATCCGAGCAACCGCCAGCTCTTCGACGTG
>CAYGWM010000035.1:0-1534 GCA_964353555.1 uncultured Spirochaetales bacterium | reverse complement strand
GTCTGCCGACTCGATCCTGCGTCTGCATCCGAGCAACCGCCAGCTCTTCGACGTGATCTGCTCGGCGACGGTCGGCGTCGCTGCGTCCCTCAGTCCGGCGCTCGCCGACAATTGTCTGCTCGATGTCTTGAACTCGGAGGCTTCTCTCGGCGCGTTGAACCTCACCCCGACGCGTGCACTCGGTCGTGTGATCGGAGGTAGCAGCTTCGGAGAAGGTATCGTCCGCGTTCTTACGGGCTTGGCCAACCCAGGCCAGGGTATCGTGGTGGACCTAGTCGAACTGAATCGCGACCCGAACGACGGTACCGGGACGCCGATTCCGGGTCTCGGCCAAGGCATGACGGCACTCTCTGCCTATTTGACCAACGAGCAGGAGGCATTGCTCGGCTGCGGGCCGTTCTACGGAACCGACTGCGACGAAGAAGGCATCGATCTGTTCAACGCCGAAGCGAGCGTACTGATCCAGGCGTTCCCGCAGTTCGAGATCGGCGGACCCGTCGCGACGCGCTTCGTGAACGGCCAGAGCGTGACGCTGCCCGGTGCGCGCGGCCCGAGCAATGCGCTCTACGACCCGCTCGTCGACGGCTGCACCAGCATCGCGGACAGCCCGCTCTGCGCGAGCTCGAACGAGGGGCTCGGCGCGCGAACGCTCGTCGATCCGAAGACCGGCCAGCGCTTTTCCAATGAGTTGGGCGCCGCGTCATTCAACTTCATGGTGCTGCTGGCCTCGCTCGGCGCTGCGGGCGGCAATGATCCCGGCTGCGACGTGAATGAGCCGTTCACCTGTGAGTTCGTACGCGGCGTGTTCGGCATCGCCGGTGCGCGTCGCCCCGACATCCGCGCGGGCGGCAATGGCACCTTCGGTCGGCGCGACTTCATCTGGGCGGGCGGCTCGGAACTCCAGCTCCGCTACCTGAAGCGCAACGTGCTCGGTCTGGCGACCGACTTCGCGCACGACGGCACCGGTACCAACTGGAGTCTCGAAGGCACCTGGATCGCCGGCCAATCGTTTCCGATCGCCAGTGAACAGCGCGGCTTCGGAAAGCGCGACACCTACAACCTGACGATTTCCGTCGACCGTCCGACCTTCATCAACTTCCTGAACCAGAACCGCACGTTCTTCTTCAACAGCCAGATCTTCCTGCGTTACATCGACGGCTACGAAGGCAACGGCGAGTTCGGCGTGCACGGGCCGTTCTCGGCGCTCGGCACGCTGTCGGTCTTCACCGGCTACTTCCAGGATCGCCTGCTCCCGGCGCTGACGTGGGTGCACGACGTCGCATCGGCGTCGGGCGGCGTCGTCGCGCAGCTCACCTATCGCTTCAATCAGGACTTCTCGGCGACGATCGGCATGGCCAGCTTCTACGGCGACCCGGACGAGCGCGCGCTCGCGCAGAGCCCCGCCGTCCTCACGAACCAGGGCGGCGACTACAAGGCCAACCTCCGCTACGACGGCCTCTCCGCCATCGCCGAACGCGACGAATTCTTCCTCTCGATCCGCTACACGTTCTGAGGAGAAAGGGGACGGTCCTCG
>CAYGWM010000034.1:33556-35975 GCA_964353555.1 uncultured Spirochaetales bacterium | reverse complement strand
GCGACAGGCGGCCGGCGATCAAGCGCGCGACTACCTGCTCGCGATGTACACAGTGTCGCGCATCGCCGACACCTTCGACGACGACATCAACACGTCGGAAGAGATCGTCAGCTACGCAACCGCCTACGACACGCTGCTCGGCGCCGGGTACCCGTTCGCACCGGAGGATGAGGCGACGATCCGCGCCAACCTGATCGCGCTGACGTCCGATCTCTACCAGGACTACCGCGGCCTCGATCCGAAGGTCGGCACCTCGGCGGTGTTCCTGACCAACAACCACCGCACCAAGTCGGGCGCCGCGCTGGCGATCGCGGCGATCGCGCTCGCCGAGCACACGCCGGCGCCCGGCAGCGATCCGGCTCATATTGCGGAACCCGCGGACTGGTTCGCGTATGGCATCGCGCAGGTCGATCGCGTGCTGCGCTTCGCGTATCTGAGTGGCGACGGCGCGTACTCGGAAGGTCCCTACTACGCGCGCTACTCGGGACAGAACCACCTGCCGCTTCTGCGCGCGGTGGATCGACTCGCCAGCGGCATCCCCGGGCCTGTATTCGGTCTCGCGCAGCCGAACCTGTGGCGCCATCCGCTCTTTGCGCGCCACCAGCGCTGGATGCTCGACACGACGCTGCCCGACGGTTCGATGGCGCACATCGACGACGGCAACGTCGGTCGCTCGTACTACTACGGCATGCTGTCGAGCCTGGCCGACGCGCCGCTCTTCCACTGGGCCTGGGCGAATGGGCGCGAGCCGTTCGTGGCCGAAGGCTCGATCGATCTCGCCGCCGACCAGATCGTCAACTACGACGACGCGATCCCGGCCGCAGCACCAACCGGCTCGCCGACCTCGTTCTACATCGAAGGCGGCAACGCAATTTTGCGACAAGACTGGTCGCGCGACGGCGTGCTGGCGCTGATCCTCGGCGAACACGGCATCGCAAGCGAGTTCGCGCGCGACGAACAGGATCGCGGCATCGTCGTTTCCGCCTCGCACGAACAGGCGGAGCCCGGCGCGTTCAATCTGTTCGCGTTCGGCGAGCAGCTCGCGATCGATCCCGGCTACTTCACGTTCCCGGAGCGCAACCTCGTCGCGAAACCCCAGCACCACAACATCGTGCTGGTGGACGGCAAGGGCCCCGTCGATCCCTTCAACGCTACGCTCACCTGGGCCGATCGGAATGCCGAGCCGCGCGCGGATGGCCAGTCGACGATCACGCGCACGCTCGACACGGGTTTTCTAGACGCCGCAACCGTTTCGTCGAGCTACGGCGGCACACCCGCGATCGTGACGGGTGCCGCCGTGCAGAGCGTTCCGCCCGCGCGCATCACGCGGCGCTTGCTGTTTCCCGATCACCGCTACCTGGTGATCGCGGACTTCGTCCGCAGCAAGCGGTCGCGTCTGTTCAGCTGGCTGTTGCACGGCAACGGCGGCCCCGGCAGCGACGGCACGTTCGTCTCGACGCCGAATGGCGCCACCTGGACGATCCGCGGTGCGCGCCTCGACGGCGCGATCGCGGTCGACAGCGCTGCTCCCGTCTTCACGACCAGCAGCGAGCTGCACGAGATCTACGACCGCGGCCAGCGCAGCCACACCGTACTGCACGCGTCGGCGAACGGGTCGAGCCTGCGATCGGTACTGCTCGCGGTGCCGACACGCTCGGGAGACGCCGCGCCCGAAGTGACCCGGGTGGAGGTCGCGGGTGGTGCAGGGCTCGCGTTTCGCGACGTCGCGGGCGATCGCGTCGCGCTCGCGGTGCACCGCGCGCCAGGGCAGGGCGAGATTGCGCTCGATGTCCCCGCGCTGGGCCTGCGCGAGGCGGCGACCGACGGCAGCGTGTGGAACTTCGACGCGCATCTCGACGGCACGCTGCGATCTGCGTTCGCGGACGACGCCCGCGTTCTTCGCTACGACGGCGCGACGCTCGTCGAGGCGGCCTCGTACGGTTCACTCGGGATCCGGCCCGAAAGCGCGCGCGCGGAACTCGTCGCCCAGACGGCCGATGCGTCGGTCGCCGTGCAAGGCCTCGCATTCACGCCTGGCGCTGCCGACGGCGCGTGCGCGCTCGCGAGCAGCGGCGATGCGAACATCGTCTCGATGAATCGCAATCGCGTCGTGGTGTTGCGTGACGACGCAGGCAACTCGGCGCCCGCCGCCGACGCGGGCGCATCCCCGCAGCGCGCGTCCGTCGGCGCCGTGACAACGCTCGACGCCAGCGCGAGCTGCGACCTCGACGGCGATGCGCTCGCCTTTGCGTGGGAGTTGATCTCGGCGCCGGGCGGCTCGGCGTGGTCGCTCGCCGCAGCCGACAGTTCCGCACCGACACTGACCGTCGATAAACGCGGCCCGTACCGCGTCCGCCTCGTCGTCACCGACGCGCACGGCGCCGCGAGCCGCCCCGCCGAAGCGGTCGTCTACGGCGGC
>CAYGWM010000034.1:26607-33456 GCA_964353555.1 uncultured Spirochaetales bacterium | reverse complement strand
AGCACCTTGGTGCCTTCCGGGAAGTCGCCGGCGAGGATTTTCACGGCGAGCGGGTCCTGCACCAGGCGCTGGATCACGCGCTTCAGCGGACGCGCGCCGTAGTGCGGGTCGTAGCCCCGATCGGCGAGCAGTTGTTTTGCTTCCGGCGTGAACTCGAGCTCGATGCGGCGTTCGACGAGCAGCTTCTGCACGCGCTGGAGCTGGATCTCGACGATGTGGCCGATCTGGTCGCGGCCGAGCTGGTGGAAGATGATCACATCGTCGACGCGGTTCAGGAACTCGGGCTTGAAGTGCGCGCGCAGCGCCTCGTGGACGCGGCGCTCCATCTCGCTGCGCTCGCTCTCGCCGAGTTCGATGATGAACTGGCTCCCCAGATTCGAAGTCAGGATCAGCACGGTGTTCTTGAAATCGACGGTGCGGCCCTGGCCATCGGTGAGGCGCCCATCGTCGAGGATTTGGAGCAGCGCGTTGAAGACGTCCGGGTGTGCCTTCTCGATCTCGTCGAAGAGAACGACACTGTATGGGCGTCGCCGCACCGCTTCGGTCAGATAGCCGCCCTCGTCGTAGCCGACGTAGCCGGGCGGCGCGCCGATCAGCCGCGACACCGAGTGCTTCTCCATGAACTCACTCATGTCGATGCGGACCATCGCCTGCTCGTCGTCGAACAAGAAGCCGGCGAGCGCGCGTGCGGTCTCGGTCTTGCCGACCCCTGTCGGCCCGAGGAAGATGAACGAGCCGATCGGCCGATTCGGGTCCTGCAGGCCGGCGCGCGCGCGGCGCACCGCGTTCGACACCACTTGCAGCGCCTCGTCCTGGCCGACGACGCGCTGGCGCAGCTTCTCTTCCATGTGCAGCAGCTTTTCCTGCTCGCCTTCCATCATTTTGGCGACCGGGATGCGCGTCCACTTCGAGACCAGCTCGGCGATCTCTTCGGCGCTGACTTCTTCCGACACCAGCGCGCCTTGCTGCTGCGCTGCTTCGAGCTGCTGCTGGGACGCGCCGAGATCCTTCTCGAGCTGAATCAGCTCGCCGTAGCGAATCTCGGCGGCGCGCTCGAGGTTGCCGGCACGCTGCACGCGCTCGAGCTCGGCGTTCAGCGCCTCGCGCTTCTCCTTCAGTTCGCGCACGCGGCCGATCGCCTGCTTCTCGGCTTCCCAGTGGGCCTTCTGCGCATTCAGCGTCTCGGCCAGGTTCGCGATCTCCGACTCGACGCGGCCGATGCGTTCGCGGCTCGCCGCGTCGCTCTCCTTCTTCAGCGCCTCGCGCTCGACTTCGAGGCGCATCATCTCGCGCTGCGCCTGGTCGAGCTCCTCGGGCATCGAGTCGATCTGCACGCGCACGCGCGCGGCGGCTTCGTCGACCAGGTCGATCGCCTTGTCGGGCAGGAAGCGGTCGGTGATGTAGCGGTGCGAGAGCGTCGCGGCGGCGATCAGCGCGGCGTCCTGGATGCGGACGCCGTGGTGGACTTCGTAGCGCTCCTTCAGGCCGCGCAGGATCGCGATGGTGTCCTCGACGTTCGGTTCGGGCACCAGCACGGGTTGGAAGCGGCGCTCGAGCGCGGCGTCCTTCTCGATGTGCTTGCGGTACTCGTCGAGCGTCGTCGCGCCGACACATCTCAGCTCGCCGCGCGCGAGCGCGGGCTTCAGCAGGTTCGCGGCGTCGGCCGCGCCTTCGGCGGCGCCCGCGCCGATGATGGTGTGCAGCTCGTCGATGAACAGGATCACCTGACCCTGCGCGTCGGTGACTTCCTTCAGCACGGCCTTCAGCCGATCCTCGAACTCGCCGCGGTACTTCGCGCCCGCGATCATCGCGCCCATGTCGAGCGTGACGACGCGGCGATCGCGCAGACTCTCGGGCACATCGCCGGCAATCACGCGCTGCGCGAGGCCCTCGACGATCGCGGTCTTGCCGACGCCCGGTTCCCCAATCAACACTGGATTGTTCTTGGTGCGGCGCGACAGCACCTGGATCACGCGGCGGATCTCGTCGTCGCGGCCGACGACCGGATCGAGCTTGCCCTTGCGCGCCAGCTCGGTGAGGTCGCGGCCGTATTTTTCGAGCGACTGGTACTTCGACTCGGGATCTTGATCGGTGACGCGCCCGCTGCCGCGCACCGATTGCAACGCCTTCAAGATCGCGTCGCGCGTGACGCCCGCTTCGCGCAGTGCGCGGCCGGCGGCGTCGCGATCGCTCGCGGCGAGGCCGAGCAGCAGATGCTCCGTCGAGACGTACTCGTCCTTCAGCTGATCTGCGGACTGGAAGGCCGCTTCGAGTGCCTTGCTGAGCTCGCCCCCGATGCGCGGCTCCGCGGTGCCGCCCGACACGCGCGGCAATGCGGCGAGCGCTTGGTCGAGCTGCGCTTTCAGCGCATCGGCGCCGACGCCCAGTTTTTGCAGCACCGGAACGGTGGCGCCCTCGGGCTGGTCGAGCAGCGCGCGCAACAGGTGCAGCGGCTCGATGACGGCGTGACCGCGGCCCGCCGCGAGCGACTGGGCTTTCGAGAGCGCTTCCTGGCCTTTGATCGTCAGTTTGTCGAGTTGCATGGGAAGCAACGGTAAACACGACCGGCCGAGGCACAAGGCCCCGACCGTCAGGTCGGGGCCAGAATCGCGGCTACTTCTCCGCCTTCTTCTTCACGGCGACGAAGAGTGTGGCTTCGCCGCGTCGAACCAGCAGCAGCGCCTTGTCTTGCGTGCTCATCGCGCCGCGGAATTCGGCGACGTTGGCGACCGCCTTCTGGTTGACTTCGAGGATCACGTCGCCGCGGCGCAGGCCGGCTTCGGCGCCCGGGCTGCCGTTCTCGATGTCGGTGATCACGACGCCCTTCTCGCCTGCCACGCCGAGTTGCTCGGCGAGTTCGGGACCGAGGTCTTGCACGCGCAGGCCGAAGACGACCGGACCTTCCTCCTCGTTCTTCTCCTCGCCTTGGGCCACTTGTTGGCCCTCGTCGAGCTTGCCGACCTCGATGTCGAAGGTCTTTTCCTTGCCGGCGCGCATCACGACGACATTGGTCTTGGCGCCGGGCGCCATCGCCGCGACGCGGCGGGGCAGATCTTCCATCTCGATGATCGGCTGACCGGCGAATTGCACGATCACGTCGCCGCGCTGGATGCCGGCCTTGTGCGCCGGCCCGCTCGGATCGACGCGCGAGATCAGCGCGCCGTGGTCGCTTTGCAGATTCATCGCTTCCTTCAGGTCGGGCGTGATCTGCTGGATCACCACGCCGAGCCAACCGCGCGTGACGAAGCCGCTGGTCTTCAGGCTGGGCAGGATCTCCTTCGCCATCTCGATCGGCACCGCGAAGCCGATCGTATTCGCGCGCGGGTTGATCGCCGTGTTGATGCCCACGACTTCGCCCGCGAGGTTGATCAGCGGGCCACCCGAGTTGCCTGGATTGATCGCGGCGTCGGTCTGGATGAAGTCCTCGTAGCGACCCGCGCCGATGTTGCGGCGGTGCAGCGCCGAAACGATGCCAGCCGTCACGGTGTGCTCGAGCCCGAACGGATTGCCGATCGCGATCACCCAGTCGCCCGGGCGAAGCGCCTTCGAGTCACCGAACGGCAGCGCGGTCAGTTCCTTGTCGGTCTTCACCTTGATCAGGCCGATGTCGGTCGCGGGATCGCGGCCGACGACCTCGGCGGGCAGCGTGGAGCCGTCCTTGAACGCAACTTCGATCTTGTCGACGTCTTCCACCACATGGTTGTTGGTGACGATGTAGCCGCTCGCCGAGATCACGAAGCCCGAGCCGAGGCTCGGCACCTGGAACTCCTGCTGGCCTCCGTTGAAGTCTTCGAACGGAGAGCCCTGGCCGCCGAAGAACGGCTCGAGTTGCGGCGGGATGCGCATGCCGTTCGGACCGCTGTTGCCGGTGACGGTCTTCGACGTCCGGATGCTGACGACCGCGGGCGAGACTTTTTCGGCGAGATCGGCAAACGAACTCTGGTGCGGGATCTCGGCCAGCGCCGCGCCGCCGGCGGATTCGCTCCAGAACGGCTTCGCGTCGGGCGCCGCCGCCGCGGGCTTGTCCTTCGTGCCGAACAGGTCGATCGCCTGCGCGTCGTTCGCGTGCCAGCGGAGCCGCACGTCGAGCCCGCTCGAAAGAAAGACAGCGGCCGCGACACAGCACGCGCTGAGCAGCGTCACGAGAAGACGACGGCGATTCATCTGCGCTTCACCCCTTTCGGACGGATCATGAGAGCGGGACGGTCACATGGTATCGGCCGCTTCCGCGCTGAACCACGACCTGGGCCCGCGCGCGCCCCTGGAGATCGAGGACCGCGCGGCGCAGTGCGCTCGTGTTCTCGAGTGGACGACCGTTGATGCCCAGCAGCACGTCCCCGGAATGGAAGCCGATCTTTTCGGCGCGGCTCTTGGCCTGCACCGATTTCACGCGGAAACCGCCGCCGTCGATGCCCGTGAGCGCCAGCCCGAGGATCCGCTCGGCCAGTGCGACGACGCGGTCGTCGGTGATGCGCTCGGCGCGCGCCGCGAGATGCTCGGTCGCGTTCGAGCGCCACACCTCGATGTCGAGATCCTGGCCCGGGGATGCCGTCTCGACGATCGCGTAGACGTCGCGTGCGCCGCGGATCTTGTGGCCGTCGACGCGCGTCACGAGATCGCTGCGAAGCAGCCCGGCGCGCTCGGCGGGGCCGTCCTTCGACAGGCCCGTGACGAGCGCACCCGTCGTGCCGCGCGGGACTTCCATCGCGTCGTGCAGGTCTGGGTCGAGGTCTTGCAGGTCGACGCCCAGCCACACCGGTGCGATCTCGCCGTGCTGGATCAGCTGGTCGACGACGCGCTTTGCGACACCGATCGGCACCGCAAAACCGATTCCCTGCGCGCCCTGGTAGATCGCGGTGTTGACGCCGATCAGTTCGCCCTCGGCATTCAGCAGCGGACCGCCCGAGTTGCCCGGGTTGATCGAGGCGTCGGTCTGGATGAAGCCGTAGTAGCTGCGGCCTTCGGTGCGGATCGAACGGTCGAGCGCCGAGATCACGCCGGTCGTGACGGTGCTCGACAGTCCGAACGGATTGCCGATCGCGATCACCGGCTCGCCGACCAGCAGATCGTCGGAGCCGCCCGGCGCGACCCAGGGAAGTTTCTCCTTGGTTTCGACGTGCAGCACCGCGATGTCGTTGTTGGGATCGGCGCCGACCAGTGTGGCGTCGAACTCGCGGCCATCCGAAAGGTTCACCTGGATCCGCGAGGCACGCGCGACGACGTGCTCGTTGGTCAGCACGTGGCCCTGGTCATCGATGACCACGCCGGAACCGAGACTCTGCATCGTGCGCGGCCGGCTCGGTTCGAAGAAGTCCTGGAAGAAGCGCTCGAAGAGCGGGTCGCCGCGAAAGCCCTCGAACGGGCTCTGCTGCCGCACGTCGGTTTCGGTGGTGACGCTCACCACCGCGGGCCCGACGCGCTCGGCTGCCTGCACGGCGGCCGTGCGACGCAGGAACGGATCGGCCGCCGAGGCCGGCGCCGCGCACGCGAGAAGGGCCACGATGGCTGTGAACGCTGCGATCCCGGCTCTCATCGCTCCGTCGGTCCAGGTTTGAGGCGATCCAATGGGCACGAATCTCACGCGGCAGGAATCCGCTGGGGACGAGTCCGCTGGCGACGAGTTTCGGAGGCGGAAGACGCCCAGTTGCCGCGGGCTATTCAAGGACTCGCGAGATTAGGCATCGGCGAGCAGCGCGGCAATCACCTTCGGTAGCGTCGGCGCGATGGCGCCCGAACTGCGAGTCCAACAGGCGAGCGCCGCATTGCGTGCGGTCTTCGGCCGCGAGCCCGAGGCGGGCCTCGCGGTGCAAGCGCCCGGTCGCGTGAACCTGATCGGCGAGCACACCGACTACAACGGCGGCCTGGTGCTGCCCTGTGCGATCGACCGGGGCACGGTCGCCGTTGCCGCGCGCCGCACCGATGCGCTGTTGCGTGTGCATTCGACGACACTCGCCGCGACCGGCGAGATCGACGCGAGCGTCTTCACCCGCGGCCGCGGCTGGCTCGACTACGTGGCGGGCGTCGTCGCCGCATTCCGCAGCGAAGGCCTGCCGGTACCGGGGCTCGACATCGCGCTCGCGAGCGATCTGCCGCGCGAGTCCGGCCTTTCCAGCTCCGCGTCGCTCGAGGTCGCGATCGCGACGCTGCTCGACGTGGCTGGCCACGCGGGTCTCGATGGCGCCACGCGGGCGCGGCTCGCGCACCGGGCCGAGAACGAATTCGTGGGCGTCCCGTGCGGTCGCATGGACCAGCTGGCGAGCGCGCTAGGTCAGCCCTCTGCGGCGCTGCGCATCGACTGCCGCGACTTCTCGGTGCGCGCCGTGCCGCTGCCGGGCGATCGCATGCGCGTGCTGATCGTCGATTCGGGTGTGCGCCGCCAGCTCGCGGACGGCGACTACGGCCGGCGTCGCGCCGAATGCGAGGCGGGACTCGCGGCCGCGCGCGAAGCCGGAATCGCGCCCCCCGGAGCCCAGACCTGGCGCGATGTCGAGCCCGCACGCCTCGCCGAGCTCGAACGCGCGCTCGATCCGCCGCTATTCCGCCGCGCGCGCCATCTGCTGACCGAGAACGCGCGCGTGGACGCCACGTGCGACGCGCTCGCAAGCGGCGATCTCGCGCGCGTCGGCGCGCTGCTGCACCAGGGTCAGCGGAGTTTGCGCGACGACTTCGAAGTGAGTCGCATCGAACTCGACGTGCTCTGCGAACTCGGCGAAGCCGCGCCCGGCTGCTACGGCTCGCGTCTCACCGGCGCCGGCTTCGGCGGCTGCACGATCCATCTGGTCGAGCCCTCGCGCGCGGCCGACGTCGGCGCATCGATCGCCCGCGGCTTCGCGCAGCGCTTCGGACGCG
>CAYGWM010000034.1:16294-26507 GCA_964353555.1 uncultured Spirochaetales bacterium | reverse complement strand
GCGGCCGACGTCGGCGCATCGATCGCCCGCGGCTTCGCGCAGCGCTTCGGACGCGCCCCGGCGATGCAACTCGTCGCCCCAGCGGCAGGCGCCAGCCCGCTTTAGAGGTGCCGGGCGTCAGGTTATTTTTTTGTCAGGTTATTCGACGCATCGGCGGGGACCGGCCGAGTCGCTCAATAACCTGACAAGAAATAACCTGACGCCCGGCACCTCTATTCCCTTCAGGGCTGCGAGGTCGTGCTGGCGTCGGCGTTGGGTTCGTCGTTGGATTTCACGCGTGCGCCGCGCCGCACCAGCACCAGTCGGGTCTCTTCGCCGCGTTCGGCGGTGACGAGGAAGCGCGGCAGCTTCTCCGCTTCGGTGAGTGCGCTGCGCAGGTCGCCGAGGTTGCCGATCTCGTGCGTTTCGACGCGCCGGATCACGTCGCCCGGTTCGAGGCCGGCCTCGGCCGCCGGCGAGCCGCTCGCGACGAACGACACGTAGGCGCCGCTGCGCGTCGCGAGACGGTTCTGGCGGACGATCGTCTCGGTGATCTGCTGGGCGTGGAAGCCCGCGCCCGATTCGAGCTCTTCGGCTTCCACCTCCGGCGCCTCGGCGAGCGTCACGCTCACCTTCTTGCGGTCGCCGCCGCGCAGCAGCGCGATCTGCGCCGACTCGCCCGGCGCGATGCGCGCGACCACCCGCTGGAAATTGCCGAGGTCTTCTTCCTTCTCGGCCTCGATCGGCGTAGCCGCGAAATCGGTGAGCACGTCGCCCGGTTTGATGCCGGCGTCCGCGGCGGGCGAGTGCGGTGTGACGCTGCTCACCACCACGCCGGTCTCGTCGGGCACGCCGAAGTACGCGGCGAGTTCGCGGTCGAACGGCTGGATCGTGACCCCGAGCCAGCCGCGCTCGATGCCACCGGTGTCGAGCTGGCGCATCACGTCGAGCGCCGTGTCGACCGGGATCGTGAAGCCGATGCCGCGACCCTGCCCGCGCGAGTTGATGCCGATCACGCGCCCGTCGAGATCGACCAGCGGGCCGCCCGACGAGCCGCGATCGATCATCGCGTCGGTCTGGATGAAGTCGTTGATCAGATCGGGAATGCCGAGGTTGCGGCCCTTCGCCGACACGATCCCGAGCGAAACCGTGCCGTCGAGTCCGTACGGATTGCCGACCGCCAGCACCCACTGCCCGACACGCACCTCGTCGGAACTTCCAAAGATCGCGGCCGGCAGCGGGTGCGTGGGCTCGATGCGCAGCAGCGCGAGGTCGGTCTGCTTGTCGGTGCCGACGATGCGCGCCGGGATCTTGCCGGCGACGCCCGGCATCGTGACGGTGACTTTTTCGGCCTTCTCGACCACGTGGTGGTTGGTGAGGATGCGGCCGTCGGCGCTCGCGATCACGCCCGAGCCCGTCACTTCGTTGCGGCGGTCGTTCACCTTCACGATCGCCTCGACGTGCACGACCGACGGCGTCACGCGCTTCGAAATCTCGATCACGCGATCCTGGATCTGCGTGAGCGCGGTCGCGTCCGGCGCCGGCGGCGCGTCGGCTGCGCGCGCGGTTGCGATGCCGAAGAGCGCGCCGGCGGCGAATCCGATCCGAGCGAGATTCATCGGGAGACTCCGTCGAGGGTCGCGCGCAGCAAGTGCGCGGCGACGCCGGGATCCGCCGCTGCGAGCAGCGCGCCGGTCACCGCGACGCCTGCGGCGCCAGCGCGGATCGCCTGCGCGGCGTTGCTGGCTTCGAGTCCGCCCTGCGCGAGCAGCGGGAACACGCCGCCGCAGGCTGCGATCGCCGCGATTCCGAGCGGCGCGCGTTCCTGTGGTTTCGAGAGCGGCGCGAAGATCGGCGCGAGATGCGCGTAGTTCGCGCCCGCCGCTGCGGCGGCGCGCACTTCGCCCGGCACGTGCGCCGAGACGCCGATCAGTCGTTCCGCGCCGAGCAACGATCTGGCCGACGCGACCGCCATCGCGTCGAACCCGAGGTGAACGCCGTCCGCGTCGACGGCGAGCGCGATGTCGATGCGGCGATTGATCAGCACGCGCACCGTCCCGCCTCGCCTCCGTGCGGCGTCGCGCGCCGCGGCGACGACGCGCGCCGCCAGCTCAACCAAATCGCGCCCTTCGAGGTCGCGTTCGCGCAGCTGCACCCAATCGACGCCGCCGAAGACGGCCGCGGCGACCGCTTCGTCGAGCGGCATACGCGCAATCCGCCTGTCGGTGACGAGACACAGGATCGGTGCGTCACGCATCGACTTCGCGCGCTCGCGGCGTCAGAACGAAGCCAGTCCGTCGAGTGGGCTCGACGCGGTGGCGTAGAGGCGACGCGGGATGCGTCCCGCTTCGTACGCGAGGCGGCCCGCTTCGACCGCGAGCCGCATCGCGCGCGCCATCTTCACGGGATCTTTCGCGCCGGCGATCGCGGTGTTCATCAGCACCGCGGTGGCGCCGAGTTCGAGCGCGACGGCCGCGTCGCTCGCGGTGCCGACGCCGGCGTCCACGATCACCGGCACCTCGACCGTTTCGAGGATGATACGCAGATTGGTGGGATTGCGGATGCCGAGCCCGGAGCCGATCGGCGCGGCGAGCGGCATCACGGCCGGACATCCCATCGCGGCGAGGCGCTGGCAGGCGACCGGGTCGTCGGTCACGTAGGGCAGCACCGAGAAGCCATCGGCGAGCAGGATCTTCGCGGCTTCGAGCGTCGAGGCAACGTCGGGGAAGAGCGTGCGCTCGTCGCCGATCACTTCGAGCTTCACGAGCGCGTGGCCGAGCAGTTCGCGGCCGAGCTGCGCGGTGGTGACGGCCGACGCGACGTCGTAACAGCCAGCGGTGTTGGGCAGGATCGTGACGCCTGCGGGCACGAAGTCGAGGAAGCGCTTGCCATCCTTCGCGGCGGCCAGGTCCACCCGGCGCAGCGCGACGGTGATCATGTCGGCGCCGGCCGCGAGCGTGGCTTCGCGCATCTGTTCGAGCGAGGCGTACTTGCCGCTGCCGACGATCAGCCGCGAGCGGAACGTGTGCGCGCCGAGTGTGTAGGTCTCAGACATGGCGACTAGCCTCCGCCCACCGCTTCGAGGATCTCGATGCGATCGCCCGCGGCGAGCTTTTGGGTGTCGAATGCGGAGCGCGGAACGACGCTGCGATTCACCGCCACCGCGATCCGCTTGCCGCCAAATCCGAGTCGCGCGAGCAGCCCGCCGACGCTCGTTTCGGGCGGAATCTCGTGCTCCGCGCCGTTCACCAGAACCACCAATTGCTGTTGGAGCATCGAGTCAGCCAAGCTATCCGAAGCGCTTTCCGCGGTCAAACCGAGCGCCGTTGATTTCCGCCGCATTTCCCGTGGGTTATAAAGCCGCCCGGAGAACCGCTGGCATGTCCGATGCGCGACCGACGCGCGCGCTGATCGATCTCGCGGCACTCGCCCATAACTGGGCGATCGCAAGCCGTGCCGCGGGCGATCGCCGCGTGATTGCGGTGGTGAAGGCCGACGCGTATGGACACGGCGCGCCCGCGGTGGCGCGTCGCCTGGTGCGCGAGGGCTGCAGCATGTTCGCGGTCGCGACCGTGTCGGAGCTGGCCGCGCTGCGCCTATCCGGCGTCGATGCGCCGGTGCTGTTGCTCGACGGCGTGCAAGATGTGGCCGACGCGCGCACCGCGCTCGCGCTCGGTGCCACGCCGGTGCTGCACGACGACGCGATGCGCGCTGTAGTCGAGGACGCCGCGGCGTCGCTCGGGCGTCGCGCGGCCGTCCATGTGGAGGTCGATACCGGGATGCGGCGGCTCGGCGTTCCGGAGCATGAAGCCGTCGACCTGATTGCGCGCATTGCGGCGAGCCGGCACCTCGCGCTCGAAGGGGTCTCGACGCACTTCGCGCGCGCCGACGAGCCCGATCCCGCGCCGACGCGCGCGCAGGCCGAGGGGCTCGCGCGCGTGCTCGAAGCGCTGCGCCAGCGCGGCATCGAGCCGGGCCTCGTTCACCTCGCGAACTCGGCGGGCCTGCTCGGCGCCGCGGCCTGGCAGGACCTGCTCCCGGGCGACGCGGTGCGACCGGGCTTGATGCTGTACGGCGTCGCGCCGGCGCCCGCGTTCGAGGCCGCAGGGCTGCGCCCGGTGATGACGCTGTCGACGGCCGTCGTGGCGCTGCGGCGCGTCGGGGAAGGCGAGGGCGTCGGCTACGCGGCCGTCTGGCGCGCGCCGCGCTCCGGCTGGATCGCGACCCTGCCGATGGGGTACGCGGACGGAGTGCCGTGGTCGCTCGGCCGCCCATCGGCCGGCGGGACGGTGCTGCTGGCGGGCCGGCGGCGCGCGATCGTCGGGCGCATCTCGATGGATCTCATCACGGTGTGGTTGGAGGACGACACGGTGGCGCTGGGCGAGCAGGCGATCGTGTTCGGCGCCGGCGCGCCGGTCGAAGCGCTGGCCGCCGCGGCGGGCACGATCGCGTACGAAGTGCTCGTGCGCGTCGGCTCTCGCGTGCCCCGGATGCCGATCGATTGAGCCCGCGCGAGCTGGCCACGCAATGCACACGGATCGGCGCGGCCGTGCTGCCGGCCGTCGCAATCGGCGGCGCGCTCGTCGGCTGCGCATGGATGCTGGCGAGCGCGGACGCGGCGACCGCGCGTGCCGCGATGGTGTCGCGCATTCCGCGCGCGATCGGGCCGCTGGTCGCGGGGATCCTCGTCGCGGCGCGCGTCGGCGCGCTGATCGCCGGCGAGCTCGGCGAACTGCGCGCCGGACAACAGGTCGATTGGCTGCGTGCAGCCGGGCTCGGGCGGCTGCGTCTGCTGGTGGCGCCGCGGCTGCTCGCGGCGGCGCTGGTGCTGCCGGTGGCGACGCTCGTGGTCGATGCGTCCGCACTCGCCGTTGCGTCGCTGCTCGGTTCGCCGCGCGGTTTCGATGCGCTGGCGCAACTGGCGCCGGCCGACGTCTGGATCGGGCTCGCGAAGGCTGCGCTCTTCGGCGTGACGCTCGCGGGTGTCGCCTCTGCGGTCGGTCTGCTGCGGCGAGGCGCGTCGCGCGACATCCCGCGCCTCGCATCGCGCGGCGCGGTGGCGGCGATGCTCGCGGTGGTCGCGCTCGATCTGCTGCTGGTCGCGAGTCGGCTGTCGTGAGCGCCGTTGCGCTCGAAGCAAGCGGGCTCGCCAAGTCATTCGGAGATCGCGACGTGCTCGCCGGTCTCGACTTCGCGGTTTCGCGCGGCGAATTCGTGACGATCTCGGGCGCGAACGGCGCAGGCAAGTCGCTGCTGCTTCGGCTGCTGCTCGGGCTCGAACGACCGGACGCGGGCACCGTGCGCCTGCTCGGCGGCGAAGCGGCGCGCCTCTCCGGGAGCGCGCGTACGGCGCTGCTCGCGCGCGTCGGGGTCGTCTTCGAGCGCGATGCGCTCTTCGAGGATCGATCGGTCGCAGACAACATCGCGTTGGCATTGCGCGCCGCGCCCCGGCGACCCGCCGCAGCCGCGCGTCGCGCCGTTCACGAGAGCCTGCTGCTCGTCGGCCTGAAACACATCGATCACCTGCGTCCGCGCGCGCTGCCGGCTGGCACGCGGCGCCGCGTCGCGCTGGCCCGGGCGATCGTCCACGGGCCCGAGCTACTCCTCGTCGACGAGCCCGCCGCGGGCCTCGATCCGGTAGCGGGCGCAGCGCTCCACGAGCTGGTCGCGCAACTCCGCACCCGCCTGGATCTCACGGTCCTGCTCACAACCCGCCATCCCGACCGCGCGCTAGCCCTCTCCGATCGCGGCGCCTGCCTATACCGCGGTCGCATCGCCACCTAGAAACGGTGCCGGGCGTCAGGTTATTGGGCCGGGAACGGAGCCCGGCGTCAACTTATTGCGGCGTCAACTTGTTGGGTTTGTCAGGTTATTCGGTCGCTGGAACGGCGAATCCGCGCGACGATGGGGACCGCATGGCGAAGTCCGGCCCGGTGCTCTCGATCGTGATTCCCGCACTCAATGAAGAGGAGGCGATCGGCGCGACGATCGAGCGCTGTCTCGCGGCGCGTGAGACGATCGTTGCCGAGAGCCCCGTCTCGGAGGTCGAGGTGATCGTCGTCAGCGACGGCTCGACCGATCGCACCGAAGAGATCGCGCGCCGCTATCAGGCTGTGACGGTGCTCGGCTTCGATCGCAACCGAGGCTACGGCGCGGCGATCAAGAGCGGCTTTGCCGCGGCGCGCGGCGAGTGGGTCGGCTTCCTGGACGCCGACGGCACCTGCGAACCGGCCTTCTTCGCGACGCTTTGCCGCGCGCTCGACGCGCAGCACGCCGATGTCGCGCTGGGATCACGGATGGGGCCTGGCTCCGAGATGCCGCTAGTGCGCACGATCGGCAACACGGTGTTCGCGCTGATCCTGGGCGTGCTCTCGCGCCAGCGCATCGGCGACACCGCGAGCGGCATGCGCGTGCTGCGAAGAGCGGTGCTGCCCGATCTCGACCCGCTACCCGATGGGCTGCACTACACGCCCGCGATGACCGCGCGCGTGCTGCTCGAGGGCAAGCTGGTGCTGATCGAAGAGCCGATGCCGTATGCCGAGCGGATCGGCGAATCGAAGCTGTCGGTGGCGCGTGACGGCGTGCGCTTCCTGGTCTCGATCGTGCGGGCCGCGGCGATCTATCGCCCCGCGCGACCGCTGTTGCTGTTCGCGGCCATTTTCGCGTTCGGCGCGCTGCTACTCGGCTCGGGACCGTCGCTGCACTGGCTGCGCCACCGCGTGCTCGAAGAGTGGATGACCTACCGCGTACTCGCCGCGTTCCTGCTGGGCACCGCGACGGCGATCCTCGCGTCGGCGGCCGTGGTGGCGGAGCAGATCGCGTCGATCGCGCACGGGCGCCCGGCGGCGCGCAGCGGCGTCACGGGCTTCGTGGCGCGCGTGTTCGATCGCCGCGCGGCGCTCGTTTCGAGCGCGCTGCTGTTCGCGGTGTCGGTGGCGGTGTGCTGGCCGGGCATCGTCGAGTACGTCACGACCGCCCACGTACAGATGCACTGGTCGCGCGTAGTGCTGTCGTCGCTGCTCAGTCTGGTCGCGCTAACGCTCGTCACAACGCTCTTCCTCACCGAGACGATCGACCTGATCCGCGCCCAGCGCAGCGCCCGCGAATCGCTCCCCGCCCCCGACCGAATCCGCCCCGCCTGCTAACCCCCCGTTTCGGGGACGTTCGTTGCGCGAGTTGCGCGAGTTGCGGCGGGGACGTTGGTTGCGTGGCGACAGGCGTCCGTGCTCTCAAGGGTCATCGCGCGCCACGCAACCAACGTCCCCAACGCACACCGCGCAACCAACGTCCCCGACGCAACTCGCGCAACGAACGTCCCCAGGTTGACTTGATCTCGGGGCACGGGTAAATCACGGTCGGTCTCCCCCTTTCTCGACTCGGGCTCAAGGAGCTGCGCATGGCCTCCCAAACCTCGCGGCGCGTGGCGCGCGCGCTGTTGTCGGTTTCGGATAAGACTGGGCTCGTCGAGTTGGCTCGTGGGCTCGCGGGGCTCGGTGTGGAGTTGGTGGCGTCGGGCGGTACTGCGACGGCGCTGCGCGACGCGGGGCTCGCTGTGGTGGATGTGGCACAGCTGACGGCGAGTCCTGAGATGCTCGGCGGGCGCGTGAAGACGCTGCACCCGCACATCCACGGCGGTCTGCTGGCGCGCCGCGACCTTGCGAGCGACCAGCAGGACATGGCGGCGCACTCGATCCGGCCGATCGATCTCGTGGTCGTGAATCTCTACCCGTTCGAGAAGACGGTCGCGAAGCCGGGCGTGTCGATCGAGGACGCGATCGAGAACATCGACATCGGCGGGCCCTCGATGCTCCGCTCGGCGGCGAAGAACCACGACTATGTCGGCGTGCTGACGAATCCCTCCGACTACGAAGCGGTGCTCGCCGAGCTGACGGCGAACGATGGCGCGCTCTCGGGTGAGACGCGGCGCCGGCTCGCCGTCGAAGCGTTCGCGTGCACCGGACGCTACGACACGGCGATTCACGCGTGGCTCGCGAAGAACCTGGTCGCCGGTGCGGGCGCGGAGACCTTTCCCGAGCGCCTGCGGATCGATCTGCCCCGCGCGCAGTTGCTCCGCTACGGCGAGAACCCGCATCAAGGCGCGGCGCTCTACGGCGGTTTCCTCGATGCGGTCGAGTCGCTGCACGGCAAGGAGTTGTCGTTCAACAACGTCGTGGATGCGCAGGCCGCGCTGGCGCTGATCCTCGACTTCGATCCGGCCGAGCACTGCGCGCTCGCGATCCTGAAGCACAATACACCATGCGGAGTGGGGCAGGGCGGGACGCCGCAGCAAGCCTGGCGGGCCGCCTACTCGACGGATCCCGACTCGCCGTTCGGCGGCATCATCGTCGTGAACCGGCCGTTCGATCTGGCGCTCGCGAAGGACGTCGACGAGATCTTCACCGAGGTGTTGATTGCGCCGGAGTTCGAGCCGGACGCGCTCGCGTTCCTGCGCAACAAGAAGAACCGGCGCCTGTTGCGCTACCGGCCCGAGCGCATCGACCGCGGCGAGCCCGACATCCGCCACGTGTTCGGCGGTCTGCTGGTGCAGCAGCCCGACCTCTCGCACGAGGCCGCCGACACCGCCCAGGTGGTGACCGCGCGCAAACCCAGCGAAGAAGAGCTGCGCGCGCTCGCGTTCGCCTGGCGGGTGGTGAAGCACGTGAAGAGCAACGCGGTGGTCTTCGCGACGGCCGACCGCACGCTCGCGATCGGCGGCGGGCAGACCTCGCGCGTCGACGCGGTGCACGTGGCGGGCGCGAAGGCGGCGCGGGTCGGCAATTCGCTGGCGGGCTCGGTGCTCGCGAGCGACGCGTTCTTCCCGTTCCCGGACGGCCTCGAAACGGCGATCGCCGCGGGCGCTACCGCCTGCGTGCAGCCCGGCGGCTCGGCGCGCGACGCCGAAGTGATCGCCGCCGCCGACCGACTCGGCATCGCGATGGTCTTCACCGGAGCGCGCCATTTCCGCCATTAGGGCCACCAGGAGCTGACTCGGTGCGGGTGCTGATCCTCGGCAGTGGCGGACGCGAGCATGCGCTCGCCTGGAAGATCGCGCGGAGTCCGCGCGTCGCCCGCGTGCTCGCGGCGCCCGGCAGCGACGCGATCGCGCGGGAGGCGAGTTGCTTCCCGGCCGTGAAAGCCGGTGACGCCGATGCGGTGATCGCGCTCGCGCAACGCGAACAGGTCGACCTCGTCGTCGTCGGCCCCGAAGATCCGCTCGTCGCGGGCATCAGCGATCGGCTGCGCGACGCCGGCTTTGCGGTCTTCGGTCCCTCGCGCGCGGCCGCGCAACTCGAGGGCAGCAAGTCGTTCGCGAAGGAATTCATGCGTCGCCACGCGATTCCGACCGCAGCATTCGCTGTGTTCGACGAGCTCGAAGCCGCGCGCGCCTACGTGCGCAAGCTCGCTGGGCCTTGCGTCGTAAAAGCAGACGGACTCGCGGCCGGCAAGGGCGTCGCGGTCTGTGACGACGCAGCCGAAGCCGAGCGCGCGCTCGCGGAGATCATGGGTGCGCGTCGCTTCGGCGCCGCCGGTGCGCGCGTCGTCGTCGAAGAGCGCCTGATCGGCCAGGAAGTCTCGTACCACGCCATCTCGGATGGTCGCAGCGTGGTGTCGCTCGCCGGGGCCCAGGATCACAAGCGCGCGCAGGATGGCGATCGCGGCGAGAACACCGGCGGCATGGGCGCGTATTCGCCCGCGCCTGTCTTCAGCGCCGCGATCGAGAAGCGCGTGCTCGAGGAGATCGTCCATCCGACGATCCGCGGCATGGCGGCCGAGGGTCATCCCTTCGAGGGCGTGCTCTTCGTCGGACTGATGATCGATGCGGCCGGCACGCCGCGGGTGATCGAGTTCAACGTGCGCTTTGGCGATCCCGAGACGCAGGTGTTGATGTTGCGTCTCGACGGCGACCTCGCCGCGCTGCTCGACGCCGCCGCGCGCGGGCGCCTCGAAGGTGCCGTCGCACCCGCGTGGCACGGCGCGGCGGTGTGCGTGGCGTTGGCCTCGGGCGGCTATCCGCGCGAATACACGACCGGCAAGCCGATCGCCGGCCTCGCAGCAGCGGAGTCCGATTCCGACGTGATCGTGTTTCACGCCGGCACGCGCTGGATCGCGGCGGACGCCGCGAGCGGCGGCGGGGGCCACTTCGTCACCGCGGGCGGGCGCGTGCTCGGCGTCACCGCACGCGGCGCCACGGTCGCGGAAGCGCAGCGTCGCGCCTACGCCGCGTGTTCGAAGA
>CAYGWM010000034.1:14780-16194 GCA_964353555.1 uncultured Spirochaetales bacterium | reverse complement strand
CGCGGCGCCACGGTCGCGGAAGCGCAGCGTCGCGCCTACGCCGCGTGTTCGAAGATTTCATTCGACGCGATGCACCTGCGCCGCGACATCGCGGAACGCGGAGCCGGCGCGTGAAACCGCTCACCGCGCGTCGCGATCTGCACGGGGAGGCGGTGGCGCACATCGCGGCGGGCGGATTGCTGGCGTTTCCGACCGAGACGCTGTGGGGCCTCGGCGCCGATGCGCGCTCGGAAGCCGCGGTCGCGCGGCTGCGGTGCTGGAAGCAGCGTGGCGATGACCAGCCGCTCTCGGTGCTGGTGACGGGCGCGGGCGCACTGCCGGCGCTCGGCATCGATGCCGCTCGGCTCGCGCGCGAACTGGCCGACACGTTCTGGCCGGGTCCACTCACGCTGGTGTTGCCGTGTCGAGGCCGCTTTGCGAAGGGAGTCGCACGCGCCGACGGCGCGCTCGGCGTGCGCTGCTCGCCGCATCCGGTCGCCGGTGCGCTGGCGCGCGCGCTCCACGCGGCGGGGGTCGGACCGATCACCGCAACCTCTTTGAATCGACACGGCGATCCGCCCGCGCGCACGCGCGCGGAAGCCGCGATGGCCTGTGCGGCCGGCGACGACGCGCCGCTGCTGTTCCTCGGCGACGGGCTCGATGCGGGCGGTGGCAGACCCAGTACCGTCGTCGACCTTTGCGGCGCGAAGCCGATCGTGCTGCGCTGGGGCGCGCTCGGCCGCGATCTTCTCGTTCCGCTGTTGCGGGGCAGCATGGAATGACCGAGATCCGCGCCTTTCGCGCGCTTCGCTACGACCCGGCGCGCGTCGACCTCGGCCGCGTCGTCGTGCCGCCCTACGACGTGATCGCGGCCGATGAACGCGCCGTCTACTGGGACCGCGATCCGCACAACGCGATCCGGCTCGAGCTGACGCGCGACGCCGCCGACGAGGCGTCGACCGACTACCGCGAGGTCGCACAGGCGCTCGCCGCGTGGCAGCAAGAAGGCGCTCTAGTGCGCGATGCGCGTCCCGCCGTGTACGCGCTGCGCCAGCGTTTCACCGCGCCCGACGGCAGCGAGCACGTGCGTGACGGCTTCTTCGCGCTGCTGCATCTGGAAGACTACGAGCGCCGCATCGTGCGGCCGCACGAGCGCACGCTGTCGGGCCCGAAAGCGGATCGCCTGAAATTGTTCCGCGCGACCGGCGCGAATCTATCGAGTGTATTCCTGCTCTACGAAGATCCAGAGCGGACGCTGAACGAGCTTCTCGCCGCCAGCCTCGACGCGGGCCCGGCTGCGGTCGCGCGCGACGCGGCCGGCGTCGAACACCGGCTCGTGCCGGTCGAAGATGCACACGCGATCGACCGCGTGGTTCGCTTCCTCGCGGAACGCCCGGTCGTGATTGCCGATGGCCATCACCGCTACGAGACGGCG
>CAYGWM010000034.1:10688-14680 GCA_964353555.1 uncultured Spirochaetales bacterium | reverse complement strand
CGAGTTCACGCTCGCGTACTTCGCGAATGCGTATGCGCCGGGAACGCTGCTGCTGCCGATCCACCGCGTGGTGCGCGAGGCGCCGGCGCCGGACGATGCGACGTGGACGGCGCGACTTCCCGGGTGGTCGCAACTGCATGTCGCGCTGCCGAGTGCGGACGCGATTCCGGCGCTGCTCGAACGCCATCTCGCGCCGCTCGCGGATCGCCACGCGTTCGCCGCGGACGACGGCTCGGACGTACTGCGGATCTTCTCGCGTCCGCGCGCGGCGGGCGACGACCTCTCGATCCGCGTGCTGCACGCCGAGGTGTTGCAGGGCGTCTTCGGTCTCGATGACGCCGCGGTGCGCGATGGCGCCGTCGCGTTCCCGAAGCATGCCCCCGAAGCGGCGCGCGAGGTGCGCAGCGGTCGCGGCCGCGTCGCGCTGTACTTGAATCCGCTCGCTGCCGAAGACGTGTTCCGCGTCACGGCGGCCGGCGAGATCCTGCCGCAGAAATCCACCTTCTTTTACCCGAAGCTGCCCTCGGGTCTGGTGTTCCGGCTGCTCGACGGGCGGGATTTCGCGTGAAGCGGCGCGGCCGCCGCGAGCCGCTGCAGCTGGGTGGGCTGGTGGCGGGCGTGCTGAGCGACCTGGGTCTCGACGAGGCCTCCGCGATCGTTCGGGTCGCGCAGTGTTGGGAAGCCGCCGTCGGCCCCGAGGTCGCTGCCCACTGCCGTCCCTCGGCGCTGCGCGGCTCGGTGCTCGAGGCGACCGTCGACAGCAGCGTCTGGTGTCAACAGCTCCAATTCCAGAGCCGCGAGATCCTGGCCGCGCTGCGCCGCGAGCTGGGCGACGCGGCGCCCTCGGACCTGCGGCTCTTCGTGGGCTAGATTGGCTTTGCCCAAGGGAGGCCAGATGCAGCAAGAGTCGCCGGCGGAGAACAGTGCGGTCCGAGCGGGAGCGAAGAGCGTCGGCCTGCGCTGCGACTTCTGCGGCGAGCAGGTCGTGAGCGTGCGCCGCGTCGCGCTCGACCAGGACTACGACCGCTTGCAGACGCCGCATCGCGAGCTCTACGCGTGCTCGTCCTGCTCCGAACGCAAGGAGCGCTCGCGCCGCGGTCTCGATCGCTGACCCAAAGCCTGCCTTCTCCCTTGCCGCGCCAGCGGCCGTCGCCTAGATTGCCCGCCCGCTCTGCCCGGCGCGCAGGTGTGCGCTGGACCTGATGATTTCCGCTCTCGTCCCAGTCTGAACTGGCTCACGTACTCGGAGTCTCCCGAATGGTCAAAATTCGACTCTCGCGCCTCGGCGCGAAGAAGCGCCCGTTCTATTCGGTGGTCGCGATCGACCATCACGCGCGCCGCGACGGCCGGCCGCTCGAGTACCTCGGCACCTACAACCCGATCACCACGCCCAAGCAGATCCAACTCGACGGCGAGAAGATCGATGCCTGGGTGAAAAAGGGTGCGCAGCTGAGTGACGCGGTCACCGCGCTGTTGCGCGAGCAACGCCGCCGCGGTGTCGCGACCGGGACCGCCTAGCCATGGCCCAGAGCAAGGCCGCCGAGCTGGTCGAGTTCATCGCGAAGGCGATCGTCGGAGAGCGCGATGCGGTGCGCGTGCACGAGCAAGAAGGCCAGGTCCTCGAGCTCGAGACCGCGCAGGCGGACCGCGGACGCGTGATCGGGCGCCAGGGTCGTGTCGCGAAGGCGATGCGCATCGTGCTCGCCGCGTCGAGCGGCGGCGCCGACCATCGCCTGGAGATCGTGGACTAGGGCGTCCGTGCGGCGTCTCCAATAGTGACACTCGTCGTGATCGGGAAAGCGCTCGGATCGCATGGCACACGCGGCGAAGTCCGGATTCGCTGGACGGGCGACGGACCCGGCAACTTGATGCGAGCGCCGCGCGTGGCGCTCGGAGAGAACGAAGAAGATCCAGCGCTGCGCTGGTACGAGGTGAAAGAGGTCGCGTCCGGGCGCGGCGGAGAGGCGCGAGTCGAACTCGGCGGGATCGAGACGCGGGAGGCGGCCGCGGCGCTGGCAGGACTTCTGGTCCTCGGCGACCCGAGCCACTTCGCGACGCTCCCGGCCGGCGAGCACTACTGGTACGAATGGATCGGGTGCGTGGTCTTCGCAAGTGACGGCCGCAAGCTCGGAACGGTAAAGGAACTATGGGCGGCGGGGGCGCATGACGTCCTCGTGGTGGAGGATCAGGCAGGTCGGGAGTTGCTGTTGCCCGCGGCGCGGGCGCTGCTCCGCGAAGTGGATGTCGAGAATCGTCGCATCGTGATCGAGGTGCCTGCGGGTCTCCTCGATGCCTGTTGAGCACGGTTACACGATGCGGATCGACGTCATCACGATCTTCCCGGGGCTGATCGAGCCGTTTCGAAGCACGTCGCTGCTCGGTGCGGCCTGTCGCGACGGGATCCTCGAAATCAACGTCCACGACTTGCGCGAGTTCACGGTGGACCGCCACCGCACGGTGGACGACACGCCCTACGGAGGCGGTCCGGGAATGGTGATGCGGCCGGAGCCTCTGGTCGAAGCGATCGAGGCGCTGGCAGGACCGAAGGGAGAATCGAGGCGCGCACGGGTTTTGCTGCTCTCGCCGCAGGGACGGCGCTTCGAGCAGAACTGGGCGCAACAGTTGGCGCACGAGGGGCATCTGGTTCTCGTGTGCGGTCGTTACGAAGGCGTCGATCAGCGCGTGATCGAGATTGCGGTCGACGAGGAGGTTTCGATCGGGGAC
Organism: uncultured Spirochaetales bacterium; assembly: GCA_964353555.1. Taxonomy (GTDB): domain Bacteria; phylum Myxococcota_A; class UBA9160; order UBA9160; family PR03; genus PR03. The sequence goes on along the minus strand of CAYGWM010000034.1, from coordinate 11,956 downwards.
TACGTGCTCGCGGGTGGCGAGCTGCCTGCTCTGGTGTTGATCGAGGCGGTGACGCGACTCGTACCAGGGGTGATGGGCAATCCGGAGTCCGCCGAGAGCGAGTCATTTCAGACGGGGATGCTCGAAGGGCCGCAGTTCACGCGGCCGGCCGAGTACCGAGGCATCGAGGTCCCCGCGGTGTTGAAATCGGGCGATCATCAGGCGATCGCCCGCTGGCGGGCCGACGAGGCCCGCGCGACTACGAAACGGCGCCGGCCCGATCTACTCGGGCAAGAGCGTGGAGAGGAAGAGCGATGAACCGGCTGGATGGCATCGAAGGGGTGGCGCGTCGCGACCTGCCTCTGTTCCGAAGCGGCGACACGCTGCGCGTTTCCGTGCGCGTGGTCGAAGGCGAGAAGGAACGCACGCAGATCTTCGAGGGCGTGTGCATCCGCCGCCGCGGCAACGGCTCGTCCGAGTCGTTCACCGTGCGCAAGGTGTCCTACGGCGTCGGCGTCGAGCGCATCTTCCCGGTCCAGGGCCCCGTGGTCGAAAAGGTCGAGATCAAGAGCCGCGGCCACGTCCGCCGCGCCCGCCTCTACTACCTGCGCGACCTGCGCGGCAAGAAGGCCCGCCTGCGCTCCAAGATCCGCGACCTCTCCTCGCTGCTCGTCCCCGCCGAAGAAGTCGTCGAAGCCCCCGAACCCCCTCCCGCCGAAGCCGAGTAAGAGGAGAAAGGGGACGGTCCTCGCCGTGGACGGGCCGAGGACTTGGGGGACACCCTTCACTCCCCCGCGTCGAAGGCGCCCTCGAGATGCCGCAGCGACCAGCCCCGCGCGGCGTCCCACTCGCACGCGACGACGTCGAAGCGCACGCGCGAAACGCCGCCCGGGTGCTCGGCGAGCCACGCGGCGGCGCCCCGCACCAGCCGCTCGCGCTTGCGGAAATCGACCGCCTCTTCGGGCGACCCGGCCGCCCGCGAGCGCCGCGTCTTCACTTCGACGATCACCACCAAGCGCCCGCGCGTTGCGACCAGATCCAGCTCGACGCGGCCCGCGCGCACGTTGCGCCCAACGATCCGGTAGCCACGCGCGGCGAGATGCGCCGCCGCTCGCGCTTCGCCCTCGATGCCGAGCGCGCGCCGACTCGCCCCGGCCGTAGTTGCGGCCATGCCATCGTCTCCGCGGGACCGAGTCGGGTGAGCCGGCAGGCTACCGCATTATCTCGCACCACCGCCGGACGGCGAGCTATCGCATTATGTCGCACCACCGCCGGGACGGCGGCGCGCT
>CAYGWM010000034.1:0-10588 GCA_964353555.1 uncultured Spirochaetales bacterium | reverse complement strand
GCTAGCGTGCGACCGCCGTGGGCACGCTCCATCTCGTCGCGACTCCGATCGGCAATCTCGAAGACGTGACGCTGCGCGCGTTGCGCGTGCTGCGCGAAGCCGATCTGGTGTTCGCCGAGGACACGCGTCGCACGCGCGTATTGCTCGATCGCCATGCGATCGCGCAGCGGCCGCGCTCGCTGCACGCGCACAACGAGTCCGCGCGCATCGCCGAAGTGCTCGCGGCGCTCGCCGCGGGGCAACAGGTGGCGCTGGTCTCGGATGCGGGTACGCCGCTGGTCTCCGATCCGGGCGCCCAGCTCGTCGCCGCGGCGATCGCGGCGGGCCACACCGTCGTGCCGCTGCCCGGCGCGTCGGCGGTGATCGCGTCGCTGGTTGCGTCGGGCCTCGCGGCGACGCCGTTCACGTTCCTGGGCTTCCTGCCGCGCAAGGCGGGCGAGCGCGACCGTTTGCTCGCAGGTTTCCGCCTGCGCGCCGAAACGCTGGTGCTCTTCGAGTCACCGCGCCGTGTCGCCGCGACGCTGCGCGCGCTCGAGGCGCAGCTCGGCAATCGCGCCGGCTGCATCGCGCGCGAACTCACCAAGGTGCACGAGGAGTTCGCGCGCGGGACGCTCGCGGAACTCGCCACGCGCTTCGCGGACGGCGCGCGCGGCGAGGTGACGATCGTCGTGGCGGGCGCGTCGGCGGCGGACAGTGCCGCGACCGAGAAGGCGCGCGCCGTAGCGCACCCGCAACAGGTCGACGCGCGCATTGCGGCGCTCACCGCGCAGGGGCTCCGCGCAAAGCAAATCGCCGACACGATTGCGGCGGAGACCGGCGTGTCGCGGCGCGACGCCTACGCGCGCGTCGTCGCGTCGCGCAAAGACGGGGATCGCTGAGCGCCGCCCGATTGTATTACGCCGAGGCCGTCAGCAACGCGGTGAGTCCCGCTTCGTCGAGCACCGCGACGCCCAATTCATTCGCCTTCGCGAGCTTCCCGCCCGGCTCCGCGCCCGCGACGACGTAGCTCGTCTTCTTCGACACCGACAGGGCGACCTTGCCGCCGGCGTCCTCGATGCGCCGCTTCGCCTCTTCCCGCGTGAGGCCCGGCAGCGTGCCGGTCAGTACGAAGGTCTTGCCCGCGAGCGGGCCTTCGCCACGGCGCCGCGCCTCGCCACGCGGCCACGTGACGCCGAGTTCGACGAGGTCCGCGATCTCCCTGCGGTTGCGCTCGTCCGCGAAGAAACGCACCAGGCTCTCGGCGATCGTCGGGCCCACGCCGTCGATCGCGTCGAATTGCTCCTCGCGCGCGCTCATCAGCGCGTCGAGGTCACCGCCGAAGTGGTCGGCGAGCAGCGTGGCCACACCCGCGCCGACGTGGCGGATGCCGAGTCCGTAGAGGAAGCGCGCGAACGTCGTCTGCCGCGCCCGTTCGAGCGCCGCGACGCGATTCGCGGCCGACTTCTCGCCCATCCGTTCGAGGCCCGCGAGCGTCGCGGCATCGAGTCGAAACACATCGGAGATGCGCGTCACGTGGCCCTGCTCGACGAGTTGCTGCACGAGCTTGTCGCCGAGCCCTTCGATGTCGAGCGCGGCGCGGCTCGCGAAATGCCGCACGTTGTTCACGAGTTGCGCGGGGCAGTCGAGGTTCGCGCAGCGCGTGACGGCTTCGCCTTCGAGTCGCACCGCTTTCGAGTCACACACGGGACAGCGGCTGGGCATCCGCCAGCGCCGCGCGCCGCGCCGGCGCTTGCTCGCCACCACCGCGACGATCTGCGGGATCACGTCGCCCGCGCGCTGCACGACGACGGTGTCGCCGACGCGCACGTCCTTGCGCGCGACTTCGTCCTGGTTGTGGAGCGACGCATTCGAGACCGTGACGCCGCCGACGAAGACCGGCGCGAGCTTCGCAACCGGCGTCAGCGCACCGGTGCGACCCACCTGGACGTCGATCGCTTCGATCACCGTGGTCGCTTGCTGCGGCGGAAACTTGAAGGCGATCGCCCAGCGCGGCGAGCGCGGCAGGTTGCCGATCTCCTGTTGCCAGGCGATGCGGTTCACCTTGAAGACGGCGCCGTCGACTTCGATCGGCAACTGGTCGCGCGCCGCGAGCACGCGCCGGTAATAGGCGAGAGCGGCGTCGAGGTCGGCGCACACCGCGCACTCCGCGGAGACCTGGAATCCCCAGTCGCGCAGCAGGTCGAGCGCGGCAGCCTGCGTCGCGACGCCTGCCGGCAGCCCCTCGGCGACCCCGTAGGCGCGGAATTCGAGCGAGCGCAGCCGCTCGATGTCGACGTCCTCGCGCTGCCGCAGCGATCCGGCCGCCGCGTTGCGCGGATTCACGAAGGGCTCGTCGCCGCGCGCTTCGCGCAGCCGGTTCAGCCGGCGGAACGCGCGCAGTGGCAGTACCACCTCGCCGCGAACCGATACGCGCGGCGGCGGCGATGGGGTCGGAATCCCGGTCGGAATGCTGCGCACGTGCCGCAGATTCGCGGTGACGTCCTCACCGACGCGCCCATCCCCCCGGGTTGCACCCGCCACAAATCCGCCGTTCTGGTACACCAGCTCCACAGCGGCGCCATCGAGCTTCAGCTCCCCGGCGTACTCCACGGGCGACTCGGTGCCGAGCAGACGCCGGACGCGCTCGTCGAATGCACGGAACTCCGCCTCGTCCATTGCATTGTCGAGCGACAGCATCGGAACGCGATGCTCGAACGGCGCGAAACTCGCCTCCCCGGCAAGCGCACCGACCCGTTGGGTGGGGGAATCGGGGCGCAGCAGGTCCGGCCAGGCCCGTTCGAGCTCGGCGAGTTCTCGGTGCAGCTGGTCATACTCGGAATCCGCGATTTCCGGTTGGTCGCGCTGGTAATAGAGGCTGTCGTGACGATTGATCTCGGCGATGAGCCATTCGATGCGTCGTTCCGCGATCGAGCGATCGGTACTCGCCACGATGAGTCCAACCCCCAAGGGCGCTTTTGGTAAAGACCAGCAGGGATCCCGGCGATGAAACGGGTAGCCCGCCCCGGCGGTCGCAACCACCCGAGCCCGCAGCAGACGGCGGCGCAGCACCCCAGGAGTGACGCACGCGTGCAAGGCCCGATTGCCGATGAGCCGCGGGACGACGAGCTGCGCCAGCTGCTCGACGCCACCACCGACGGTCTCGCGCTGATTCGGGCGGGTCGTGTGGTGTGGGCCAACGCGGCACTTGCGGGGCTCGCGAGCGCGCCCGATGCCAAGGATCTCGTCGGCGCGCGTCTCGAGGATCTGTTCACCGATGCGGGCCACGGGCTGCCGGCTGGCGATGCCGATGGCGCGATCCGCTGCCGGCTGGTCCGACCGGGGCAGGAGCCGCGCGCGGTGGTCGTCGAGCCGATCCGCTGGGAGCACGTTGCTCCCGGCCTTTCGCGGCAGGGAGCGGTCCCGAGCGATGCGCTCCGGGTGCGCGATGTGACGGATCTGCATACGCTGGAGTCCGAAGTGCTGCGCAGCGGCCGACAGCTCCACGATGCGAACCGCGAAGTGATCGCGCTTCGCGAACGGCTGCGCATCGAGACGACCGAGCGCGAAGAGATCCTCACGGTGGTCAGTCACGAACTGCGCACGCCGATCACGGTGATCGCCGGTTTCAACCGGCTGCTGCTCGCGGGTTCGGTCGGTCCGCTCACCGACAAGCAGACGCACTTCCTCGAAGAGAGTCAGAAGAGCTGCCAGCGCCTGAACAATTTCGTCGCGAATCTGCTCGAAGCCGCGCGCCAGGGCGCCTGCGTGGGTCCGCTCGAAGTCACCGAAGCGTCCGTCCGCCCCACCATCGACGCGGTGCTCGAACTGCTCGCACCGCTGCTGCGCGAAGGCCACGTGACGGCCGTCATCGCGATCGACGCGAACACGCCGCGCGCCCGCTTCGATCCGCCGCGCATCGAGCAGGTGCTGACGAATCTGATCGGCAATGCACTTCGCTACGCGCCGCACGACTCGACGATCGAGGTCGGGGCCCGTCGCGCCACCGCGGCCGGACGCGACTTCGTCGAGATCTCGATCAGCGACGCGGGACCCGGCGTGCCGGCGCGCGAACGCACACGGATCTTCGAGCCGTACGTTCAAGTCGAAGCGCAGCGCGCTGGCGGCCTGGGTCTCGGGCTCGCGATCTGCAAGCGCATCGTCGAGGCGCATGGCGGCGTGATCCACGTCGAAGCCATCGCCGTTGGCGGAAGCCGCTTCGTGTTCCGCCTGCCGGCGGCGACGCCCGTGCTCGCACAGGGCGCGTGATGCCGGCGCAGCGCCAGACGCGGCGCGGCCCTGATCCGCTGCCGACCGAACGCGGGCGCCGGATCCTGGTGGTCGACGACGCCGAGGGCATCCGCACCTATCTCGCGAACCTGCTCGAGCTGCGCGGCTTCCAGGTGGACACCGCCGAAGACGGCCGGCGCGCGATGGCGTTGCTCGACGCGGGCGCCAATCCCGACGTCGTGTTGATGGACGTGATGATGCCCGGCATGGACGGGCTCGAAACGCTGCGCCGGATGCACGAACGCTGGCCGCGCTTGCCGATCGTGATCCTGTCGGTAGTCGGTCGCGCCAGCACGATCGTGCAGGCGATGCAGCTCGGCGCGTCGGATTATCTGAACAAGCCGTTCGAGGAAGAAGAGCTGGAAGCGACGCTGCGCGTCGTACTCGAAACGCGCGAGCTCGAACAGGAGCGCTCGCGACTGCTCGAGGAACTGGAAGAGGGCACGCGGGCGGTCGCCTGGCATGGCGAGGCGATGCGCGGCGTCACCGCGGTGATCGAGCAGATCTCGGCGACCGACGTCACCGTGCTGATCAGCGGCGAGAGCGGCGTCGGCAAGGAAGTCGTCGCGCGCGAGATCCACCGGCGCTCGCCGCGCGCGAATCGGCCGTTCGTGAAGGTCAACTGCGCGGCGCTTCCGGAAGACCTGCTCGAATCGGAACTCTTCGGCTACGAGCGCGGCGCGTTCACCGGCGCGGTGTCGCGCAAACCCGGCAAATTCGAAATCGCCGATACCGGCACGATGTTCCTCGACGAGATCGGGGAGATGAGCCCACCGCTGCAGGCCAAGCTGCTCCAGGTGCTCCAGGACTCGACCTTCTCGCGTCTCGGCGGCAACCGCGAGATCCGCGTCGACGTGCGCGTGCTGTGCGCCACCAACCGCAGGCTCGAGGAGATGGTGACCGCGGGCGCCTTCCGCGAAGACCTCTACTACCGGCTCAACGTCGTCGATGTGCGGATCCCGCCGCTGCGCGAGCGACGCGAAGAAGTGCCGGGCTTCGTCGAGATGTTCCTACAGCGCTATTCGCTGAAGTACAGCAAGCCGCCGCGCAAGCCGAGTTCGACGCTCACGCGGGCGATGGAGCGCTACCCGTTCCCCGGCAACGTCCGCGAGTTGGAAAACCTGATCAAGCGCGTCGTCGTGCTGGAGAGCGAAACCAGCGTCATTGCGGATCTGCTCGGCGGCGATCGCATGCGCGGCGCCGCCGATCGGCTGCAGATCGTGATCGAAGAACTGACGGCGACCGCCGGCCTGCTGCCACTTCGGGAAGTCGCGCGCCGCGCCGCGCTGGAAGCCGAGCGCGCGACGATCGATCGCATCCTGCACCGCACGCAGTGGAACCGCAAAGCCGCTGCGCGCATGCTCGGCGTCTCCTACAAGACGCTGCTGCAGAAGATCCGCGACTGCGGGCTGGAAGAGGGCTAGCGCATTATTTCGCACCACGGCCGAGGACGGCCGCGCGCTCAGCTACCGGCTCAGCTCCGCTCGATCTCCACGTCGATCCGCAGCCGATCCGCCTCGCGCTCGAGCGTCGCAGCCAGCAGAGCGACGTCGAGCCGCTCCGGCACTTCGACCATCATCGTCATCTCGTAGTGCGGCGAACCGCCTTCGCCCGGACGGCTGCGCGTTGCGAGATCGGCGATGTTGACCTGGTGCTCGGCGAGCGCGCGACAGATGCTGGCGACGATGCCGGCCTTGTCTGCGCCGGCCGCGACGACGCGCATCGCGACATGCCCAGGCGCTGGCACCGGTCCGCGCGGCTGTCCCTCGAGGCTGCGCAGCAGGATCGTCAGGCCGTGGTCGCGCTCGAGGTGCTTGGCGCCTTGCGCCAGCCGATCGGCGCATCCCGCCGCGCTCGACGAAGCCAGCAGGATCACCGCGAAGTCGCTGCCGAGGATCGTCATGCGCGAATCCTCGAGATTGGCGTCGCTGTCGAAGATCAACTGGGCGAGTTCGGCGACCAGCCCGGGGCGGTCCTGGCCGATCGCGGAGAGGATGTACCAACGCTTCATGTCTGCACTCCCGTCGCGTGAACGGACGACGCTAGCACTCGGACCCGATCGCGATGGCGGAGGCTCCGGGCGCGTCGAGGTTCCAATCGACTGCGAGCGAGTGAGCGCCGGCCGCGAGACGCAGCTTCGCGACGTGACCGTCGAGTGCGAGCGACGGCTGCGCTTCCGGCGTTGCGCCGATGCGCAGCCAGAAGCCGCCGAGCCACGGCAGCGGGGCTTCGGTCGCGACGACGAGCTGCGACATCTCGCGCGTCGCGTTGAAATGTTCGTGGAGCGGCGCGCGCTCTTCGCTCGCGACGGCGCCGAGCGCGCGCACTGAAACGGCCGCAGCCGCGGCGTCGGGATGCAGGTGCAGGCGACTCTCGATGCGGTGGCGACCCGTTCCGAGTACCGCGTCGAGCACCCACAACTCGTTGTCGCCGACCAGCCACAATCGGCGCGGCTCCGGAGATCCCGGGAGCCACCGGTAGCCATCGTGCGATGCGACGAGCCATTCGAAGCGATCGCAGCAGCCGCGCGCCAGCACGCGCGCGCGACCGCGGCGTCCCGAGCGGAAACTCGACCACGCTTCCAGCAGCTCGGCGCCGTCGAGCTGCACGGTGTTGTGCGCAGCGGTCGAGCGCAGGTGCCGCCGCATCGGTCCGTTCGCGTAGGCGCCGGTGCCGGTGTCGGTGACGACGCGCAGCGCGCCGACACTCACGTCGAACGACAGCAGATCGGCGTGCGCGTGCCCGAGCTGATGGTCGGGACCGTGCGATCCCGCGCGCACCACGCAGCGAAGCGGACCGCGCGCGAGCCGCACGAGTCCGCTCGCGTGCTCGGGCGCCTGCGGCGCGAGCGGCGTTTCGAGCGCGCGCGCCTGTCCGAGTAGCCGCTGCACGTCGACCTCGCCGCGCCAGCCGTCGCCGAGCATCGGGATGTCGCCGTCGCCGAGCAGGATGCTCTCGAGGAAGCCGCTGGCGCGCGCAACCGCGTCGCGCAGCCAGCCGGGCGACGCGTCGCCGCACAGCGCGCGCAGGTCGACCAGATCGGCGAGGCACACGGCGTGATACATCGGACAGCGCTCGACGTGGGCGCCGTCGGGCAGGATCTGCTCGCGGACCTCGCGTTCGAAGAGCGCGAACGCATCCGGCACGCAGCCGGCGACTTCGTGCGCGAAGCCGAGCGCCGCGGTGTCGCGGAACAGATGATTCGCGAGCAGGTCGAAGGCGAGGTTGTCGCGCAAGAACAGCGCGTGGCGGGTGATCTCGCGCGCGAGCCAGCTCGCCTCGGGATCGCCGTCGCGCAGCTCGAAGAGCGCTCCCGCGGCGGCCCAGTACATCAGCCGCGTCGCGACGGCGCGTTCGTTCCACGCTACGCGCTGGAAGCCCGGCTTCGCGATCGGCTGCGCGTCGGTAAAGGCGTGGGCCAGCGCGAAGAAGCCGTCGCGGAACGAGACGTCGCGCGTTTCGCGGTGCGCGAGTGCCAGGTCGATCGCGTACGAGAACTCGTGCAGGTGCGTCTTCCAGAGCAGAACCTGCATCAGATCGGGGCGATCCCACGGCACGGGAATGCCGAGATCGCGGGTTTCGCCGAGGAACGTGAAGCGGCCGGCGAGCGCGTCCCGTGCGACGCGCTGCGCCGCGCTCGCGTCGCGCCGCTCCGCATGATGGCGCGCGACGGCGGCGAGGCCCGCGTGATCCCAGCGCAGCCCGGCCAGCTTTGCGGCGCGCGCGTGATACGCGGCGTCGACTTGGGCAGAGCGCCGCGACCACAGCTTGCGCCGCACCGTCAAGCGCGCGCGGTGCCAGATCTGCGTTGCGCGCAGGTGCGACACCGTGCGGAGCAGGCGCCCGATGTCTTGCGCTCGCATGGACTCCCCGGTATCAGCAAGCATGGGGCGAAGCGCCCGGCCCTCTGGGTGAGAGGGCAGGGCGCGCGACTATAGTCGCGGCTCCCGAGACCATCAAACGCTCGCGGAGCCTGTGTGCAGCGAATCCTTCGCCTCGAAGCTGCGATCAAGAGCTACGACTGGGGCTCGCGCACGATCCTCGCGGCGCTGCAAGGCAGGTCGGGGCCCAGCACGCTGCCCGAAGCCGAGCTGTGGCTCGGCGCGCATCCGAAAGGATCCGCATCGGTCGAGATGGGAGACGGCACCCGCGTGTCGCTCGGCGAGCTGGTCGAGCGCGATCCGCGCGGCGTGCTCGGCGACGCGGTGTTCGCTCGTTTCGGCGCGCGCTTCCCGTTTCTGTTCAAAGTGCTCGCGGTCGAGCGCGCACTCTCACTGCAGGCGCATCCCGATGCCGAGCAGGCGCGGCTCGGTTACCAGCGCGAGCTTCGCGAGAGCGTTGCGAGCGAGGCGCGGCTGTACGCAGACGAACGCGCCAAGCCGGAGTTGGTGCTTGCGCACACGCGCTTCCGCGCACTGTGCGGCTTCCGACCGCTGGGCGAGATCCGCGCCGGCTTCGAGCGCATGGGGCTCGGCGACATCGCGCCTTCCGCTGGCGCTGTCGAAGGCGAATGGCTGCGCGCGTTCTTCGCGCGCTGGTTCGCGCCCGACGCAATCGCCTCCCGCGATGCGCGACTCGATCGCGCGCTCGACGCCGCTGCGCGCGCCAGCGCGAGCGATGAAGCGGCTGCGTGGATGCTGCGTCTAGCCGAGCAACATCCCGGCGACCCGGGCATTCTCGCGCCGCTGCTGCTGCACGCGATCGAGCTGTCGCCCGGCGAAGCGATCTTCCTCGAGGCGGGCGAGCTGCACTGTCATCTCGAAGGCGCCGCTGCGGAGATCATGTCGAGTTCGGACAACGTGCTGCGCGCCGGTCTCACCACCAAGCAGCGCGCGGGGGACGAGTTGCTCCGCGTCGGCCGCTTCGCGAGTCGCCGCCCGAAGGTCCTGCGCGGCTCCGCGCGCGCGCACGGCGTGAGCGTCTACGCGACGTCCGCGAGCGAGTTCGAACTCTGCCATCTCGAAGTCGGCGCTGCGGGCGTCGTGATGGCCGGTGAACGCAGCGTCGAGATCCTGCTCTGCTACCAGGGCGCGGTGCAGATCGTGCCGCTCGCAGGCGGCGATGCGCTCCCGTTGGCGGCCGGCCAGAGTGGTCTCGTACCGGCTGCCGTGGGCGCCTACCGCCTCGTTGGGCAGGGGCGCCTCTATCACGCGTCGGTTCCCGGTGCGGCGCCCCGATCTGCAAATCCCGACTGAAGCGCCGCTCGAGACGATCGGCTGGCGCTGTTCTACTCGGCGACGCTCCGTCGCCGCCACCAGCCGAGAAGCGGGACCAGGACTGCGAGTTCTGCACCCACTCCGCAACCCGCTGGCGCTTCGAGGTTTTGCCAGCTGCCGTTGGCGACGCAGTAGGCGTCCGGCGTCCCGTGCGCGGCGCCGCCGTCCCAATCGATCGTGCCGTCGCCGTCGTTGTCGAGATCGTCGTCGCAGCGCGGATTCTCGAGTGCCGATGCCGGATCCTTGCAGCCAGGATCTGCGGGGTAGTCCGTGAGCCCGTCGCCGTCGTTGTCGGCGCCGTCGTCGCAGGCGAGCAACGGCGAGCGCTCGTCGAGGTCGCCTGCGCTCGCGCAGCCCGGGTCATTCGGGAAGTCCGTGAGCCCGTCTCCATCGTCCTCGATGCCGTCGCTGCACGCGGGTCGCGTCGTCACCGCGAGGATGGCGCTGCGATAGAACGAGAGGTCGACCGCGTAGGTGAGATCCCCGTAGTAAGCAGAGGTCGGGGGGTTGTCACGGGTCGAGATCGCGAAGAGCAGGCCGCCAAGTTCCCAGTTGCTGCCATTCTTGACGAAGAGCGCGCCGCCCGAATCGCCCGCCGCGGCCTGCGCCTCGTGCGCGGTGAGTTGCAAAGGCGGCGACGACGTGAAATCGGTCGCGAAGGCGAGGCTCACTTTGGACCCGATCGCCACGCTGACGGGCACAGAGCCCACCAGATTGGTTCCCCACCGCATCGCGGAGCCCGCTCCCCAGAGCCATCCGTCGGTTCCGTTCCATTGTCCTCGGTTGCGGCCCTTCCCGATCATCACGACCGCCTTTCCAATGGGCGGCGGAGCGCTCGCGATGGCGAGCGCAGGTAGGCCGGGGTCTGCGCGGAGCTTGAACACGATCAGGTCGGCGAGCTGCCCGGGCGCGGTCGTGAACGAAACCGTCGTCCCGGGGATCGCGTCGTAGGAGACACCGCCGAACGTCACGGATCCGATCCCGACGTGCGCCGCCGTCACGACCCAGCGATTGCCGAGATAGACGGCCGAGAGTCCCCCTCGAATGCCCAGATTCGCCCAACCGGGATCGTCGAGAGGAGCCGTCGTGTTCTGGGTCCCGTCGCC
>CAYGWM010000033.1:0-36941 GCA_964353555.1 uncultured Spirochaetales bacterium | reverse complement strand
CGACCAACTCGGCGTAGCGCGCCTTCAGCCGTCGGATCGCCTCGGCGTCTTCGAGCGCCTGCACGCGCGCGGCCAGCATCTCCAGCGTGTCTCTTCCCGCCATCCTCTTCTCCTGCTGCGCGTGCGGCGATTCGCGCGCGCGTCCTTCCATTCGCGGAGGCACTTCCTAGTCTCTCTCTCGCGCGCCCCAGGGTATGCGAGGCGCGTTCGATCTCGAAACGAATCCCGGGTGTTCCCGGGAAATGGATCAGGAGACCCCACTCGTGAAGCGAATTGCGAACCTTGGTGCGGCCGTTCTCGTGATGGCGCTCGGGCTCGGCGTTTCGGCCCCCGCCGTACACGCACAGAGCGCCGAGAAGATCATGGAGAAGGAAACCAACGCTCAGCTCGACAAGGTCGAAGGCAAGGTGGTGGACGAGGGCGCCGCGCAGTCCGCCGACGCGAAGGCGAAGGCGGCAGCGGATGCGAAGGCCGAGCTGGAAGCCGAGAAGGCGGCGGCAGAGGCGAAGGGCGACAGGTAGGCGTCGCCGCATTCGAGGATGAAGTCAGCGCCCGTTCGGGGATTCGAGCGGGCGTTGTTTTCTTGTGACGCACGCCCGCGGTCGTCAGACCTACTCGAGCGGCGGGCGTCGCCGTCTGAGGCCGGTGGCTTCCTCGAACGCGTGCGCGAGCTCGAGCACGCCCCGATCGTCGCGCGCGCGACCGACGATCTGGATGCCGACCGGCAGATCCTCCGGCGTGAAGCCCGCCGGCACCGAGATGGCCGGCTGCAGTGTTGCGCTGATCCAGTACGCGGACTTCATCCACGCGATGTAGTGTTGCATTGCGACACCCTCGATCTCCTTTGGCCAATCGATCGCGGCGTCGAAGGGCGGAAGCTGGTTGACCGCGCAGAGCAGGAAGTCGTAGCGCTCGAAGAAACGGCGCATGCGACCCAGTAGCGCCGCCTGCATGGTCATCGCACGCCCCACGTCGACGCCCGAGAGCGCGAGCCCCTGCTCGATGTTCCAGATCGCATCGGGCTTCAGCGCGTCGCGGTGGCGTTCGAGCAGCGGACCGAGGAGCGTCGCGACCGAGAAGGCGCGCAGCGTCAGGAATACTTCGTCGGCGTCGCGCAGATCGGGCTGCGCCTCCTCGACGATGCAGCCGAGTTCCTCGAAGACTTTGCTACGCGCTTCGAGGACGGTGCGCACGCGGCGGTCGAGCGGGAGCCCGCCGAGATCCGGACACCACGCGACGCGCACGCCGCCGAAGTCGCGTCCGAGCGGCTCGGCGAAACGGGCCGGGCCGATCGGCAGCGACGCCGGATCGCGCGCGTCGGCGCCGGCGATCACCGACAGCAGGAACGCCGTGTCCGCGACCGTGCGCGCCATCGGCCCCGACACCGAAAGGTTTTCGAACGGCAGCGCCGACGGCGCGTTCGGCACGATGCCCGGCGAGGGCCGAAAGCCGACCACGTTGTTGAAGTTCGCCGGATTGCGCAGCGAGCCGCCCATGTCGCCGCCGTCCGCGAGCGGCAGCAGGTTGGCTGCGAGCGCGGCGCCCGCGCCGCCGCTCGAGCCGCCCGCGCTCTTCTCGAGATTCCACGGGTTGCGCGTCGTACCATATACGGCGTTGTAGGTGTGCGAGCCGAGTCCGAACTCGGGCACGTTGGTCTTCCCGATCGGCAGCGCGCCGGCCCGGCGGATCCGCTCGACCAGCACAGAATCCGCGAGCGGCCGGCTATTGCGCAGGATCGGCGAGCCCATCGTGCACGGGAAGCCGACGGCCGGCTGCATGTCCTTGAACGCGAACGGAAGGCCGTGCAGCGGCCCGACCGGCTCGCCGCGCATCAAGCGTGCGTCGGCCTCGTCTGCGAGCGCCAGCGCGGCGTCGCCGTCGAGCAGCGCGACGATTGCGTTGAGCCGCGGGTTGATCCGCTCGATGCGCGCGAGATGCGCGGCCATCACCTCGCGCGCGGAGAGCTCACGACGGCGCAGCCGCCCGAGCAGGTCGCGCGCGTCGAGCAAGCAGGGATCGGTGGCGGTGGAGCGCAGCGCCGGCACGGGGGAACCCTACAGGATCGACCCCGGAATCACGCTGTTCTTCGTATCCGAGCGACTGCTGCGCGAGCCGGCGAATCCGCAGCGGTGTGCTCGCAAGCACTCAGCGCAGCGGCCGGAGGTCTTCGTGCAGGCGCTCGAAGGCGACGGCACGGACCTGCTTGGTGAGTGGGTAGGTTTCCTTGCCGATGTGAATGATGTCGAGGCTCGAGAGCTTCAAGTCGGCGAGCGCGATCTTCATCGACTTGGTCACTTCGGGCGCGATCGTGTGTTTGAATTCGAATCCGTGACGCCGGGCGCCGCGCACCACGAGCAGGTCGAGTTCGGCACCCTGGTGCGTGGCCCAGAAGTAGCAGTCGCGCCAGCTCGTACGCAGGCGACGCACGACCTCACCGAGAGCGAATCCTTCGAAGGAGGCGCCGAGTTTGGGATGGTGCAGCAGCGCTCTCGAGTCGCCGACACGAAAAAGCGCATGCAGCAGGCCCGCGTCGCGCACGTAGACCTTGGGTGCCTTCACGACCCGCTTGCCGACATTCTCGCTCCACGGGCGCAGGAGCCGCACCATGAACGTGTCCTGGAGGATGTCGAGCCAGCGGCGCACCGTTTGATCGGCGACGCCGAACGAGCGCGCGAGCTCCGAGCTGTTCCACGTCTGGCCGTGATAGTGCGCGAGCATCGTCCAGAAGCGTTCGAGCGTAGACGCCTCCAGCTTGATGCCGAGGTCGGGCAGATCACGTCGTAGATAGGTGGCGATCAACTGCTCGCGGAACTCGAAGCTGGCGGCATCGTTTCGCGCTAGGAACGACGAGGGGAACCCACCGCGGAGCCACAGTCGTCGCCACCTGTCGATGCCGACATCCTCGGATCCAAGTCCGTCGAGCTCGCGGTACGCGATTCGGCCCGCGAGAGACTCCGAGCTCTGGCGCAGCAGCGCCGGCGACGCGCTCCCGAGGATCAGGAAACGAGCGCGTCGCGGCTTGCGATCGGCGAGGACGCGCAGCGTCGGGAACAGATCATCACGCCGCTGGATTTCATCGAGAACGACGAGGCCCTTCAGGGGCTCGAGCGCGGTGGACGGATCTTCCAGTCGTCCAAGGTCCGCGGACCGCTCTAGATCGAAGCGCGTTACCCCACCGTGCCAGGAATCCGCGATCGCTGCCGCCAGCGTCGTCTTGCCGACCTGACGCGGGCCGATGATTGCAACGACGGGATAGTCCCGGAGCAGCTGACGCAGCGCGGCGAGGTCGCTGGAGCGCCCTTCCATGGGTGGGCATCCTACCATGAAATATCGAGCAGTAAACTCGAATTTTCATGGACGAAAAGAGGGCTGGTCGCCTCACACGGCTGCGTCGCCCACGCAGTGGATCAGCGGCGCCCAGTCGGACAGCTTCAGTGCCTCGCGGGGGCGTTCGAGCACTCCGTGGATCAGTACACGAGTTCCCACGCACCAGCCGGCGCGCGGACGAATGCCAGGTGCGGCGGATAGGCGATGGAGAGCGCCACGCCGGCACACATCTGCGTCTCGTCGCCCTTGGTGCGCTCGAACGCCTTTGCCCCCCCCTAGATCGTAGAGAGCGCCGCTCTTGCGCTGCACCAGCACCTCCGGGCCTCCGGTGACGACGAAGTCGAGTTGCTCGAATGTCGGAGCTGCGACGCGGATTCCCGCGGCATACGCCTTGTCCAGGCACTTGGCCTTCTTGATCTCCGCCACGCGGATCCCTTCCTTGCCTTCGAGCGATCGGTAGATGTCCGCAAAGCCAGGCTCGAACGGGCCCGCCCGCGCCGTCACCAACTCTGCCAGCTGGTGTTTGTCGGCATCGCTCAGCGCGGTGATCGGCGAATCGTGGTGCCAGGGAAGGTCAGCAGCGAAGTCCGCGACGAACTCGCGTTCGAACACGACTTTTCCGGTCGCCTGCTTGGCGTCCGTGCCTTCCCCGTTCTGGTTGGTCGACTTGACCGTGCCGGATGCGCTTTCCTCCTCGGTGCTTCGATCCATCACCGACGCCCAAGGGAGTTGCGCGTGATACGGCGCCTTCGCATCGCTCGGCTGGAATTCGATGCAAATCTTGTTGGTGCCCTTGCGCAGCACCGCCCCAATGACTCGACGGGGACCCACACCGCCGGCGCGATCTCGCGGTCGTCGAAGAGCACTGGAACCATCTCCTTGCCGACCTCCTGATCCGCCATCAGCACGTCGTTGATGAACACCTGTGCCTTGCCAGGCACCGTCTCGACGTGATCCTGCTTCTGGTCGCCGGTGTAGGGCGTGAACTTGAATTCCACATTGAGTACACCCGCGCTGGCCGGCGATGACCAGAGAAGCAGCAGTGTCACCGCGATCTCGTGCATGGATCCGTCTCCTCGGAAATTCATTCAGGTCTTCCTCAGCGCAGGAATCGGCTCGCGAGCCGCATCATCGGCGTGCGGATCGGCGCGAGCAGCCGTGCCGCCAGACGCCCGAGCGCCGACGACGGTGTATTGTGCGACGACGCGAAGGACGCGAGCCCGAGTTCCGCCTGCACGTCCTGGCTGGCGATCTGCACCACGGCATCGAGCGGAATACCGGTTGCGTCGGCGATTCGGTCCATCTGCTCGAAGGTCGAGACGATCGCTGCGGCGTCGACGAGCGCGGCGTTGCCCAGTTCACGCTGCAGGTGCGCACGCGTCTCGTGAAGCCGGTCGCCGTCGCTGGCGAGCACGGCTTCGGCGAATGCGGTCAGAACGGCGCCGTGCGCGACACCGCTCTCGGTTCCCGGCTGCGTCGCGGCCGTGAGGTCGTAGCGCTCGCCGCTGATCTCGCCGCTCGCCCGGAGCAGCAGTGCGTGCGAGGTCGTTCAGTAGAAGCACTCGTTCAGCACCGACACGCGCGCGGCGATCAATTCCATCTGCGCACGCGATAGGCTGCGTCCCGGCGGCGTGTAGGTCGGATCAGGTACGCGCTCGAACGGCACGTAGTGCGACGGCGCCAGCGCGCGGAGCAGGCGCACTTCGTCTGGCACCAACGAAAGCGCACGCACGACGTTCGGCGCGCGGCGTGCGCCGCCGTAAAGGTCCGCCTCGGGGCCGGTCGCATCGGAGACCGCCACGAGCGGGACCCATGCCTCGCCGCCCTTCGCGCCCGCGGGTCGGTGGCGCGCCGGTTCGCCGGGCTGCGCTTCGGGCAGTGCGTGCGGCGCGAGGCCGATGCCGCGACAGAAGCTGTCGATCGACACGGTGCGCACGATCACCGCGAGCGCCTCGACATAGTGCACGTCCGAGATGCCGTTCGCGGTGACGTCCTCGAACCAGCGGCGCGAGAGGCGCGCCGGATCGCTCGCGATCCGATGCGCGACCTCGACCACTGCTTCGGGCAGCGTCGTGCAGCGGTCGTGCGCTCCCGCAACCGCTGCGGGCGAGAGCGCCTGCTTGCGCGCGAGACACAGTTTGCAGTCGCGGGCCGCGCGCGTTTCGGCGGCGATCGCGACGCGCTCCGCTCCGGTCCACCAGGTGCCCGGCGCGGCCAGCGCCGCCCACGCTTGCGCGTGCGCAACGGCGAGATCGTCGCGAACGGCGACGGGAGCGCCGGCGTACGAGATCGCCATCACGGGTTCAGGCGGACAGCGCGCCGGGTGTGACCAGCCGGCGGGTGTTGTCGCGCATGATCAGTCTCACCTCATCGGCGCTGAAGCCCGCTAGATCTTCGACGAAGCGGATCGGCTCCGCGATGCCTTCAGCGTGTGGCCAGTCGGAGCCCATCAGCACCTGACCCGCGCCAATCGCATCGGTCAGCTCGCGGATGTCGTCCTCGTAATAGGGCGCGACGAAGCAGTGACGCTTGAATGTTTCCACCGGATCGCCGCCCGGGAACTCCCACGCCATTTGCCCATGGGCCTTCGCGAGCTTCTTCAGCAGCGGAACGGTCCACTCCGAGCCGTTCTCGATACTGCACACCCGCACGCGCGGGAAGCGGTGGAAGACGCCGTGGATGATCAGCGCCGCGAAGGTGTCGTAGATCGCGCGACCGGCCTGCGTGACCTGTCCGAACACGTAGCCGCGGAACGCCTCCATGAACGGGCTGCGATTCTCCCACGCAGCGGCGTAGCGTCCGTAACCCGAATCGCCTGCATGGAACGCAACCGTGATGCCGGCTTCGTGGATGCGCGCCCAGAACGGGTCGAAGTCGGGATCGCCCGGCGAGCGCGAGCCGCTCGCGCCGGGAACCGGCGCGCAGCGCAGATGCACCATCCGCACGTCGTGCGAGAGCGCCCACTCGAGTTCCTTCACCGCGCGGCCGACGTCCATCAGCGAGAGCATCGGTGTCGCGAAGAGCCGGTTCTGGTAGTGGAAACCCCAGTCGTCGAGCAGCCAGCGGTTGAACGCTTCGAGCGTCGCGTGGGTGATCTCGGCCGAGTGTCGCATCGGCTCTTCGATGCCGACGCCCTGCGTCGGGAAGAGCAGCGCGGCTTCGAGTTGCTGCTCGTCGAGCTTCTGGATCCGCACGTTGCGATCGCGGTACTCGGGGCGGATCGGCTCGAGATCGCCGAACAGATCGCGCATCTCCTTGCCCTTCGGATTGCGGCCGCGGAAGTACTCGTCGAGCGAGCCGGGCTTCGCGACCGGATCGAAGGTGGGATTCGGGATGAACCGGTCGATGCGCCCGCACACGACGAGTCGCTTCTTGCCGCCCACGACCGCCCATTGCACCGCGTTGCGACGCAGCTTCGGATCCATGTGCCTGATGAACGCGTCCTCGGCCTCGTAATAGTGATTGTCGGCGTCGAAGGCGCGGAAGTCGGGGTCGGGTAGGCCGGTCGATGAAGGCATGACGTTCTTCCTATTCGCGCGTAGCGAGGCGCAGCCGAGCGGCGAGAAATCATCAGTTGGCGCCTATGCTAGCGCCACGATGGGTCGCTACGAACCGGATCCCAAGTCGCTGCGCTCGCACCCTGTCCCTGCTTGGTTCGAAGACGCCAAGTTCGGGATCTTCGTGCACTGGAGTCTGTCGTGCATTCCCGCGTGGGCGCCGCGCGGCGGCTCGCTCGTCGACATCGTTCGCGCCAATCCGCACGCGTTCCAACATCTCTCTCCGTACGCGGAGTGGTACTGGAACGCGCTGCGCATCCCGGGCAGCCCGACCGCCGTGCATCACGCGAAAGTCTGGGGCAGCGCGCCGTACCAGACCTTCCGCGAGCCGTTCGACAGGATGTTGCAGAGCTGGGATCCCGGCCCTTGGGCGGATCTGTTCGCGAAGGCGGGCGCGCAGTACGTGGTGGACGTCACCAAGCACCACGACGGCTTCTGCCTGTGGCCGACTGCTGTGCGCAATCCGCACGAACGCGACTGGGCCGCGACACGCGACGTCGTCGGCGACCTCGCTTCCGCGGTGCGCGCGCGCGGCATGCGCTTCGGCGTCTACTACTCGGGCGGTCTCGACTGGACCTTCGAGCCGCGAGTGATGCGCGGCATCGCCGACGCCACCGCGGCCGTCCCGCTCGACCCCGCCTATGAACGCTACTGCGACGCGCACTACCGCGAGTTGACCCTGCGTTATCAGCCGAGCGTGCTGTGGAACGACATCTCGTACCCGCCGCACCAGGGTGCGTTGTGGCGCCTGATGGCGGACTACTACGACGCGATCCCGGATGGTGTCGTTAACGATCGCTTCATCCCGTCACCGCGCTGGCTGGTGAAGGCGCTTCGACGGCGGCCCGCTGCGGCGCTGCTGGATGCGGTTGCCGCGCGCGTGGTGCGGCGGTCCGACTTCACGCTGGTGCCGCCGCGTCCGCCGCACTTCGATTTCCGCACGCCCGAATACGCGAGCTTCCCGGACGCCAAGTCGTACAAGTGGGAAGCGACGCGCGGTATCGCGCACTCGTTCGGCATGAACGACAACGAGGACGAAGCCAATCTGCTCGATCCGGACGAGCTGGTGCGGAGCTTCGTCGACACCGTTTCGAAGAACGGCAACCTGTTGCTGAACGTCGGCCCGACGCGCGAGGGCGTGATCCACCCGCGCGAAGCGTCGCGACTCGAAGCGCTCGGCGCGTGGCTCGCGGTGAACGGCGATGCGATCTACGCGACACGCCCGTGGCGTCGCGCCGAGGGCGCGACCGCGGACCGCATCTCGCTCCGCTTCACGGCGCGGCCGGGTGTCGTCTACGCCACGCTGCTCGCGGCGCCGCGGCCCGGCGACGTCCGTCTCCTCGACCTCGCGCACGCCGTCCGTTCGGTACGGCTGCTCGGGCACGGGCCGCTCGCCTGGCGCGTCGAAGCGAACGACCTGGTGATCGCCTGGCCGCACGGCGTCGCGCCGGCGCCGGCCTACGCGCTCGCGTGCGAGGCGGCGTAGCGGCGAGCGATCGCGAGCAACACGGCGCACGAAGCGAGTTCGGACGCGAGCGTCGAGGGCTCCGGAACCGTCACCGGCGCGCCGACCGGGACCGGCAGCACGTTCGCCAAAGCGTTCGCAGCGGTCACGCCCGAGAAGTCCGGTACCGCGCCGAACGTGGACGATGTGATCGAGACGTCGGGCTCGTCGGCCTCGATGCCGAACACGAACGCCACCGTCGCCGCCGTCGAGGCGCTCGGGAACTGCGGCACGCTGTAGACGGACGCTTTCGACGTCGTTTCGTTGCGCAGGTCCAAGGTCAGTCGCCGCGTCTGTCCGACGGTCGCCTGCGCCGTCATCTCGCCGGTCTGCGTCGGGTCGCTGAAGATTCCGTCCACGATCACCGTGCCGTCGCCGGACTCGTACCAGCGATGGGGCAGATAGACGCCACCGAAGGTGGTGTAGAGCTGGATGTCGCTGCGCGCCCACTGCGTCGAGCTGTTGTTCAGCGCGGCCGGCGGCAGATCGTGGAGCTGCGCGGCGCCGAAGGCGATGCGGTAGCGGAGTCGCAGCGTGACCGGCGTGCCGAGCGCCAGCGAGGCCGAACTCACCGCCAGGTATTCGTCGAAGGTGACGCGGCTGGTCGCGGTGGCGTCGAGCGACGTGCCGGTGCCGGCGACCGCGCTCTCGGTACCCGATTCGGTCGCGAAGACGCCCAGACCGAAGTCGATCTCCGCGACGGCGCTCTCGTCACTGAGGGTGCCCGGGCCGGCTGGGTCGCCGGGGTCGGGGAGCCGGGTCGTGTGCGCGGGCCCGAGCGTCTGGAGGGGGTCGTCGCCGACGGCGTCGATCTGCTCCAAGCGCAGGAAGGTGTTGCCAGACACCGCGCTCACGATCACGCGGCTGCCGCAAAGGGGATCGAGCGGGGCGCTCATACAGTCGGCGAGTGCGCCCGGCGCGAGTGCAGTGCTCGCAACCGCGACGAGCGCGAGCCCCACTGTGCGCGGCGCTTTCACGACAACGCTTCCGCGAAGAGCCGCAGCGTGTCCTTGTCGCGCGCGGTCACCATCAGCGTCGTCACGGGACTCTTCTTCCACGCCGCGAGCCGCTCGCGAATGCGCGCCGGCGGGCCGAGCAGCGCGGTCTCGTCGGCCATCTCGTCGGGCACCGCTGCAAACGCTTCCTGGCGTCGGCCGGCCAGGAAGAGTTCCTGCACCTTGTCGGCTTCGGCTCCCCAACCGAGTCGCCGCGCGAGGTCGAGGTGGAAGTTCTTGTCCTTTGCGCCCATGCCGCCGAGGTAGAAGCCGAGCGACATCTTCACGAAGTTGATCGCGGCCTGGACGTCCGGATTCACGATCGTCGTGACGGTGCACGCGACTTCGAAGCCGGGCTTCGCCTTCGCGAGCGCGTCGTCGTAGATCCCGGTGCGATACGGCGAAAAGAAGATCGGCAGCCAGCCGTCCGCGATCTCGATGGTCTGCGCGACGTTCTTCGGTCCCTCGGCGCCGATGTACACCGGGATCGCGTCGCGCAGCGGCTTGTTGATCAGCTTCAGCGGCTTGCCGAGTCCAGCGCCGCCCTTGATCGGGAGCTGGTACTGCTTGCCGTCGAACGCGACCGGCTCGTCGCGCTTGATCATCTTGCGGAACAGCTCGAGCCACTCGCGCGTGCGCTCGAGCGGACGCGGGAACGGCTGGCCGTACCAACCTTCGACCACCTGCGGTCCCGAAACGCCGATGCCGAGGATCAGCCGCCCACCCGAGAGATGGTCGATCGTCATCGCGGTCATCGCGGCGCAGGCCGGTGTACGCGCCGAGAGCTGCATCACCGCGGTGCCGAGCTTGATGCGCGACGTGCGCGCGCCGATCCAGCACAACGGCGAGAAGCAATCCGAGCCGTACGCCTCGGCGGTCCACACCGAGTCGAAGCCGAGGCGTTCGGCTTCGAGCACGAGGTCGATGGGATCTTCGGGGCCCTGGGTCCAGTAGCCGAGCTGCAGTCCGAGTTTCATCGCGTGTGATCCTCCGGCCGCACGGTACCGCGGCGCCGCGCGACGCGCGCCCGTTGGCATCAGGTCCGTTCCGCGTCGTGCGCGACGCTGCGCGCCCGGCCCGCTCGTTTCGCGGCGAGCAGGCGGGCGTCGGCGCGCGCGAGCAGCGAGTCGGGGCCCGTCGTATCGGAGTCGTCGGGGAAGGCCGCGACCCCGGCGCTGAATCCGATCGCGAGCGTGCGACCGTCACCGAGTTCGAGCGGGCTCTCGGCGACCCTGCAGCGAAGCGCTTCGATCCGCGCGAGGGCGTTGTCGCGCGTGGTCTCGGGGAAGAGCACGACGAACTCCTCGCCGCCGTAGCGAGCCACCAGATCGGTGCGGCGCACGCCCGCGGCGAGGCGCTCGGCGATCGCGCGCAACACGCGGTCGCCGAGCGGATGACCGTAGTCGTCGTTGACCTGCTTGAAGTGGTCGATGTCGAGCATCGCGAGCGCGATCGGGTGCTGATAGCGCGCGCTGCGCTCGAACTCGAGTTGCAGTGCGCGATCGAAGTGGCCACGGTTGTAGAGCCCGGTGAGCCGGTCGCGCGCGCCGAGGTGCAGCAATCGCTGCGCGCGATGCACCAGATTCAGCGCGAGCAGCACCGTGACGCCGAGCAGGATCAGGCGCGTTGCCTGATCGATCGGGGAGTAGGTGCCGGCGTCGGCGATGTGGACCGGGTCATGAAGGTCGAAGCGGGCAGCCGCGTAGGTCCACAGCCCCGCATACTGGAGCCAAGCGAGTAGCCCGACGCTCAGGCAGATCCGCGCGTCGTAACGCAGGCTGGTCGCGGTGATCGCGAGGAAATAGATCTCGAAGGTGACCTTCGAGTTCAGCGCGTCGAGCGGTGTGCCCACCACCAGGAACGTCACGAGTGCGGTGGTGACGAGCGTTACATCGAGCGCGCTGGAGACGAAGCCGATCCACGGCCGCCATCCACCCCGGCGCAGCATCCACCAGATCGCGACCGCCGCGAGCGCCGCGGTCGCCGTGACCACGAAGCCCCAGAGATTGATCGCGTCGTTCGGTTCGAGGAAGAGCTTCAGCGTCGGCGAGATCAGCAGCAGCGCCATCGCGCCGAGTCGCACCCGCGCTACGAGTCCCTCGCCCTCGACGCCCGCGGCTCCCAGCGCCGAATCCGGTCGCGCCCACAGCCACGCGAACCGAGCGTCGGAGGTTGCGGGGATCTCAGCCGCCATCGAGTGGGTGCGCTCGCACGGCGGCAGCATACATGCGGGCATCGCCACTTCCGTGGCACGCGCGAAGGTTCAGCGACGAGAACGGCGACCGTTTCGGCTCAGCGCCTGCAGCGCCGCGAATGCGCAGAGGCCGGCGGAGAGCGAGTCGGGCTCTGGCACGGTCATCCACCAGCGTGCCAGTTCGCGTAGCGCCGCGGGTTCGTTCTGCGGGATCGGACCACCGAATACGTCGACGGTGTTCACGCCGTGACAGTTCGTGCAGGCGCGGATCTCGCCGGGTTGGAAGGTGAGCCAGTAGCGCTCCCGCACCGCGGCGGTCCCGTCCATCTCGGTGGTCTGCCAGCTGAGCGCGCGCCCGGCCGGAACGAACGCGGCCATCGATCCGTCGGCGCCCAGTTTTACCGCGCCGCTCGGTGCGCCGGCCACGCGCGGGTTCATCGAAGCGGGGATCGGTCGCGCCAGCACGCGGCGTCCCGCGAAGTTCTCGAAGCCGCGCAGCTGCTGGCCTTCGAAGAGTTGGAGATAGCCGAGCTCCTTGGGCGTGCTGCCGGGCGCGGCCGTCTGATGGTCGCTCCACGCGATCTTCAGGTTGAAGTCCTGCTGGCGGTCGGCGCGCACCGTCACGTCGCGACTGGTGATCAGCGCGAGATCGTTCGCCAACAGATAGGCGCGCAGCACGTCGATGCCGCTCTGGCCGCCGAGCTCCTCAGCGAGCACGTTCTGCTCGATAACCGGCAGCGCGTCCGCCGCATCCGGCGGCGCCGCGTGCGGCCGAACCTCGATCGGCTGCAGCTCCCACAGCGGGCCCGCGTAGTCGACGGTGCGGTACGAATCGTTGTCGAAGTACGAAATGGCTTTGACGATCGGTGTCTCGATCAGGCGCACGCCATCGACGAGGTAGCCCCCTGCTCCCGGCACCAGTCGTTCGATCGCGAAGTCGTAGCGACTACTCTGCGTGTACGGCTGGGGGTAGGGCGGATTCTGCACCGTCGCGCGATCCGCGAAGACGCTCGCGCTGTGCGCCGCCCACAGCGATCCATCCGCCAGCATGACGGGATCGCGGAACATGCCGATGTGTCCCGCCTCGGGAAGCGCGCCTTCGCCCGTGTACGAAGCGGTCGCCGGATGCGTCACGTACTCGACCGCGATCGAATCGGGGTTGGCGCCCGGTGGCGCGGTGATCGACACGATCTGCCCCGCGCCGCGCGAACCGAACTCGGGGCAGCGGATGCCGTAGTAGGTGCCGGGGTGGGTCGGGTCCTCGGCGATCTGCAGCAAGATGTCGACGCTGTCCTCGACGCCGTCGTAGTCGAGATAGGTCCGCGACGGCCCGATGTAACGCGCGAGTTCGTGGCGGCCGAGGTGATCGAGGATTTCCAGGCCGGTGCCGTCCTGCCGCATCATCCACGGAAAGAAGTGATTGAAGGTGTGGCCGGTTTCGGTCGGCTGCATGTCGTCCCACACCGGGTCGCCGGGCCCGAGGCCGTAGAGTTCGCGCTGCTCGGGGAAGACTTCGTCACCAGGTGCGATCGTGTGATGCATGTCGCTGCCTTCGCTCGAGAAGGTCCGCGCGCCATTGTTCAGCGGATCGCCGGCGATGATCGCGAGGATGTCCGCGTCGCCCTGCTGATCGCGCTGCAGATGATCCCAGCGCGTGAACACGACACGGCCGAAGCTGTCGATGAACGGCGAGAACACGCCCGATGGCGCGTGATCGAGGATACGGAGATCGGAACCGTTCGCTTCCATCGACCACAGCCCGCTGACCGTCGGCGCGGTCTCGTACTCATCGAGCTGTGGGTAGAGCCGGCGATCGCCGTTGCGAGGCCGATCACTGGTGAAGAGGATCCGCCCGTCCGACGCGTAGATCGGCGTGACGTTGTTGGTATCAGCCGGCTGCGGGAGTTTGCGGATCTGCACGGTCTGGCCCGCGCCGAAACCGGTCACCTCGTAGATCTGGAAGTAGACCGGGTCGTCGTCGTTCGGCGTCGTGCCGCCCGAGACCATGCTGAAGAGCGCCTTCGCGCCGTCCCAGTGCGGGTACGGATCGCGCACGGCGATCTCGCTCCCGGCCGTCGTTCCGTAGCCGGCCTCGGCGGTCAGATTGCGCAGCACGCCGGCGGGCGAGCGAATCCAGAGATCGCCACCGCGCGGCGCGCTGTTGGTGCTGCCGCGATGCGTGCCGAACGTCGACATCAGGTTCGCGAAGTCCTGCCCGAACGGCGTCTGCGTGACGAACAGGATCGGATACGGCGTCGTCACCGCGCCACTTCCCGCGAGCGGCGAGAGCAGCAGCGCGACGAGGGCGAGAAGTGCCGAGGCTGTGAGTCGCAACGTTTCATCTCCTTGATCGCGGGAGCACGCGGATCTCTGGCGTCAACGGCGGAACCGGCGCCGTCGTTGAGAGAGCGCGAAGCTTCTGTTGCTCTGCATTGCGCTCCTTTTGCGCGGAACACGCGAAAGATGCGCGCTCGCTGCGACTCGGCTGCACGCGCGTGTGCGGGTGCGCAGCTCGACGGCAGCAACAGCAGATGCGATCTTCGCGTGCGAGCAGGGCGCGCGTGAACTCGATCAAGCGATTGCTGGTGACGGGCGGTTCTGGGTTCCTCGGCGCAGAAGTCGTGCACGTCGCGGGCGCCGTGCCCGTCGACGTCGTGGCGACCCATCACGCGCGAAGCGGGGAGGCGTCCGCTGCGGCGGAGTGGTTGTTTCTCGATCTTCGCGATCCCAGGTCAGTCGCGGAGGTCGTCCAGCGGACGCGACCGGACGCGATCATCAACGCGGCCTACGCCGAAACCGGCGATGCCCGGATCGCGCTCGCGGATGGTGCTTTCGAACTCGCCACTGCAACCGCAGCCCGTGGTATCCGTCTCGTGCACATCTCGACCGATGTGGTCTTCGACGGTGCGCTCGCACCTGGTCGCGCGTACAGCGAAACCGACGCGGCGACTCCGGTCCACGGCTACGGCAGGGAGAAGCGCGCCGCCGAGCAAGCCATCAGCGCCGCCGATCCTGCCGCGGCGATCGTGCGCACGTCGTTACTGTACGCGGGCGACTCCTTTCCGCGCGTGGCGCTCAGCAAGCACGAGCAGGTCGTGATCGATGCGGCGAGTCCAGCGACGGCCGCGACCAGGGGACGCTTCGTGTTCTTCACGGACGAGTGGCGCAACCCGGTGCAGGTGACCGATCTCGCGCGCGCATTGCTCGAAGTCGCAGGCCTACGGGGTGCGGGCGCCGCGGCCGGCTCGTGGAGCGGTCCGCTGCACGTCGCGGGCGCCGACCTCGTCTCGCGTTTCGAGTTCGCGCAGCTCGTCGCGATCGCGCACCAGCGCGATCCCGCGCAGTTGATCGGAGAGCCGAGCCCGATCGGCGGACCGCCGCGTCCCCGCAACTGCGCGCTCGATCTCACGCACGCGCGCGCCGTGCTGGCGACGCCGCTCCGCGGTGTCCGCGCGGTGCTGGCTACCGCGTCGCGAGGAGCATCCTGATCGCCGCGATCAGATCGCCCTGCGACGCGCCGTGATCGCGAGCGCGGCGAGCGCCCCGACAGCCACGGCCACTGCGCCGTCGGGCTCGGGTAGCACGAGGATGCTGTTGGTGACCTCGCTCGCCACGTAGAGCACGTCGCCGTTCAGCTCGCTGCTGTAGATTTCCGAGGCCTCCAGGTTCTCCTGCGGGATCGCGACGACGGTGAGCAGCTCACCGGTCGAGACGTCGCGCTCGTAGATCGCAAGCGTCTTCAGGCATGAGACGAGCAAGGTCGCACCGTTCTCGACCACCCGGATCTCGTTGGCGTCGGGGCAGACGTCCAGGTCGCTGTAGAAGTTCTGGAAGGTGAGCGTCCCGTCCGCCGGATCGCGCGTGAAGTGCGCGATCGACGAGTCGGTGTAGGTCCCGACGTAGAGATGGAGGCCGTCGGCCGTGAGCGCGATCGTCTCGGGGCCCGAGATCCCTTGGATTCCGCCGACGTTGTTCTCGTACTGCGTCACGTGCGTGAGTCCGCCGCCGGCGTCGCGCGCGGTCACTTCGAGGAAGGTGCCATGACCGATGTAGACGTTCTGGCCGTCGGGACTGATCGCCAGGGCTGTGCCCTGGCCGAACGAGTCGAGGCTCTCGGAGTACGAGTCGACGTAGGTAAGAGAGCCGCCGACGCCACGCGTCAGCACCGAGGCGTAGCTGTTGGAAACCGCGTAGACGTGGTTGCCGTCGGGGCTCACCGCCACCTCGTTCAGCGAGATGAAGGGACCGGTCCCGACCGGGCCGGTCTGCTCGTTCAGGAAGGTGAGTGTTCCGTCGCCGAGATTGCGCGTGAAGGCGCTCGCCGCGAACTCGTTGTAGGAGGCGACGTAGACGTTCTCGCCGTCCGCAGAGATGTCGAGGAAGCGCGCGTTTTGGAGGCCGTCGCTGGTGCCGCCGACGGTGTCGTCTTTCAGCGCTTGTTCGAAGATCAGCGCGCCGGAGCCCGGGTCGATCGCGAAGACCGCCACCGCCGAGTCGCCGTTGCCGGCGGCATAGAGGTGGCGCCCATCCGGGCTCATCTCGATGTGGCGCACGCCGGCGATCCCGTCCACGCCGCCGATCCCGTCGGTGATCGTCTGGACCACCTCGAGCTGAGCGGAAGCGCTCGAAGCGATCCCTACGAGCGTCAACGCGAACGCGAAGGCAGACAGAGAGCGATTGGAACGGTGCATCTGGGATTGTCTTCCTGGTGATCGTGGATCGGTGAATCTAGTGGGGCCGATCCAGCATTCAACCCCGCGTCCAGCTTCCATCCGAATCCGGCTGCGGGGCGATTCTCCCGCATCACGTTCCGGCGAAGTGCGGCTCGCGCTTTTCGAGCAGCGCGCGGATCCCTTCGCGCGCGTCGTCGCTGCGCATCGTCGCGGCCTGCGCGAACGCTTCGGCGCGCGCCGCGCTGCGCGGATCCCAGCCCGCGCCGTCGTAGAGCGACCGTTTCATCAGCCGTACCGCCTCAGGTGCACACGCCGCTACGGCCTGCGCGCGACTCATCGCGCTCGCGAGCACGTCCTCCGCCGCAACCGCTTCGTGCGCGAGTCCGATCGCCGCGGCGCGCGCGCCGTCCACCAGCTTGCCGGTGAAGAGCATCTCCGCCGCGACCGGCACGCCGACGATGCGCGGCAGCAGGTGCGAGATCGCCATGCCGGAATGGAAACCGAGCCTCGCAAAGTTCGCGCCGTACTTCGCGTCGCGATTGGCGACGCGCAGGTCGCACACCAGCGCGAGACCGAAGCCGCCTCCGACCGCGTGACCGTTCATCGCGGCGATCGTCGGCATCGGCAGGTCGAAGACCTCGAGGAACGGTTCGTAGGTGCGAAACAGCCGTTCATAGTCGGGCACGACATCATTCGGTCCCGGCTCCGCGGGCGAGGCGCCGCGGAAGTCGGCGCCGGCGCAAAAGCTGGCGCCGCGTCCGGTGATCACCACGCAGCGAAGCGCGCGATCGCCGGCGGCACGCGCAACCGCGCCGCGGAACGCCGCCATCACGTCGGGCGTCATGCTGTTGCGATTCTCGGGGCGATTCAGCGTGATCGTCGCGATCGCGTCCGCGACTTCGTAGAGCACGGGGGTCTGATCCATGGTTCGGAGTGGTAGCATGCGATCTCGGTCTACCGCGGAGGTTCCCCCCAATGCGCCTCGGACGTCTCGCCTTCGTCCTCGTCGCGCTGGTCCTCGTTCCGGCCGCGCTGCGCGCCGACGAAACCTGCCAGTCTCCCTATCTGCCGAAACTCGTCGGGCAAGAGGATTTCCTGTACGTCTGGACGCTTGGTGTCGACGGACTCGGCGACGGCTCGGACAAGCTCGTCACGCTCGGCGTGAACCCGAAGCGGAGCGACTACGGGAAGGTCGTGTCGTCGATCCCGGTGGGCGGTCGACACGAGGCGCACCACGGGGGCTTCACCGACGACCGCCGCCAGCTCTGGATGGGGGGCCTCGACGACAGTTTGATCTTCGTGTTCGACGTCGCGACCGATCCCGCGCATCCGAAGTTGGTGCGCACGATCGACGACTTCGTTGCGAAGAGCGGCGGCGCAGTCGGCCCGCACACGTTCTACGCGCTGCCGGGCCGGATGCTGATCAGCGCGCTCTCGAATGCGACCGACGGCGGCGGCAAGACCGCGCTCGTCGAGTACAGCACGCAGGGCGAGTACGTGCGCACGATCTGGATGCCCGAAGGCGCCGAGTACGGCTACGACGTGCGCGTGAACGCCGACCTGAACCGGATGCTCACGTCGTCATTCACCGGCAAGAACAACTACATGCGCCCGCTCGGAGACCTGATGAAGGACGCCGAGGCGATGAAGCGCTTCGGCAACACGATGGTGGTCTGGGACTACCACACGCGGAAGCCGCTCCAGACGCTCGCGGTGCCGGGCGCTCCGCTCGAGATCCGCTGGGCGCTGCAGCCGCGTCACTACTATGCGTTCACCGCAGCGGCGCTGACCGGGAAGCTCTGGGGCGTCTTCAAGAAGGACGACGGCACCTTCGAGGCGGCGGAGCTCGGTCCGATCGGCGATCCGAAGAGCCCGCCGCTGCCGGTCGACATGAGCCTTGCGGCCGACGACCGCTTCCTGTTCGTGTCGAGCTTCATGGACGGCACCGTGCGCGTCTTCGACGTCTCCGATCCGCGCAAACCGGTGCTCGCGCACGAACAGAAGATTGGCAAGCAACTCAACATGGTCTCGCAGTCGTGGGACGGGAAACGCGTCTATTTCACGTCGTCGCTGCTCGCGAACTGGGACAAGACGGGTCCTGACGATGAACAGTTCGTGCGCGCTTTCGATTGGAACGGCAAGACGCTCGCGAAGCGCTTCGAGATCGACTTCACGGCCGCGAAGCTCGGTCGCCCGCACATCATGAACCTCGGTTCCGAAGATTTCTATCGCGGCAAGGTCGCGGCGACGGGCGCCGCGCGGCTGGTGAGCGGCGAGTGACGCGGGTCCTCGCGCTACTGGCGTCCGTTGCGACGTTCGCGGCGCCGGTGCTCGCGCACGAAGCGGCGCCGCGCGCCCTTGCAGTGGCGTTCGCGCTTCCGGAGCCGGGTTCGTACGAGCTGCCGCCGATCGCGCACGTCGCCGACTTTGCGTTGCAGGATGAGACCGGCACCCCAGCGCCGCTGCTCGATCTCGCGCCCGATCAGGTCGCGATCGTCTCATTCGTTTACACGCGCTGCGGCGACGGGCGCGGCTGTCCCGCCGCACTCGCGGTGCTGCAAAGGCTCGACCGCGCGGTCGCGGCCGATGCCACGCTGGCCGCGCGCGTTCGGATCGCGACCGTGAGCTTCGATCCCGCCTACGACACGCCGGTGCGGATGGCCGAGCTGCGGCGCGCGATGGCGCCGCGATCGCAGTGGCGGTTCCTCACCGCCAGCACGCCTCTCGCCATTGCGCCGGTGCTCGCGGCGTTCGGCCAGGACGCGTTGCCACTGGTCGGCGACGGCGAGCACGCGCTCGGCCTGTATCGGCACGTGCTGAAGGTGTTCCTGGTCGACGCGCACGGCGCCGTGCGCAACGTCTACAGCTCCGGTTTCCTCTCGCCTGAGCTGCTGCTGGTGGATGCGCGCACCGTGCTACAGACCGAGAGCCCCACGCTGGCTGGCGCCACCGCGCGCTGAGTCTGCATCGTTGGAGGTCTCCCCCATGTCTGCCGTCGCCGCGTTCGACCCGATCGAGACGCTGCTCAGTGCCGCGCGGCCCGCGCTGTTCGGCGCGGTCGCGTGCGAGTCGGTGGGCCGATCGGAAGGACACATTCAGGCGTCTGATCCGAAGGAGGCACTCCGCGAAGCGGTGAGCCGCATGTGGTGGCGCAAGGTCGGCGCACTGCCCGTGCTGGAAGAAGGACGCCTGGTCGGTGCGCTCGCCGAAGACGATCTGCTGCATGTGCTCGCGCAACGGCTGCGCGAGCGAGCCGACACCGTCGCGGCGGCAGGCGCCGATCTGGTGATCTGGGATTCGCTTCTCGATGGCATGACGGTGCGGGATGCGATGACGCCGCTCGCTGATCTCGCCGCGGTGCCGGCGGGCACGTCGCTGCTGGCGGCCCTCGAAGCGAGCTTTGGTCCCACCACGACGCGGCGCCGGAAGAGCTATCTGTTCGCGGTCGACGAACACGGCGCGCCGCTGCGCGTGATCTCGTTCCGCGACATCGCCCGTCACCTCGTGCGGCTCTACGACGGCGAGACGCAGACTACGGCGTTTGCAACGCCGGCTCTGCACGCTGAGGCGCAACGTCTCGCGTGGCCGGTGCTCGATCTCTCGCTCGGTTCGTTGCTCCATCACGAGCGGCTCGGCTCGCAACCGGAGTCGCTCAGCGCCGATGCGGGCGCGCCGGAAACGATCGCACGCATGGTCGAGGGGGCGCTCGGCTACGCGATCGTCGCTGCGAAGGGCGGCGAAGTGCGCGGCATCTGCACGCGTCGCGATCTGCTGCGCGCGCTGAAGAATCCGTTCGTCCGGCTCGAAGCGCTGCGCGCGGCGCGCTTGATGACCGAGCCGGTGAAAACGGTCAGCGAGATCGACACGCTCTGCGGCCTGTTCAAGATGATGGCGATCGACGGCTTCCGGCACATGCCGCTGGTGGACGACGACGATCGCGTCTCGCGCGTGATCTCGATGTGGCAGGGGATCGGCATGCTCGCGCACAGTCGGCCGGAGACCCACTGATGCGCGACGGAGCTGGCGCGGCGATTGCGCTCACGACGCTGAAGAGCGAGGTGTGCCGCGCGGTCGATGCGCATGAGGGGCAGCTCGTGGCCGTGGCGCGCGAGATCCACGCGCACCCGGAGCTGTCCTGGGGCGAACACCGCGCGGCAGCGCTGCTGGTTGCGACGCTGCGCGACGCGGGCCTCCCGGTCGAAGCGGGTTGCTACGGACTCGCGACCGCGTTCGAGGCGCGCAGCGGCGAGGCCGGTCCCACCGTCGCGCTGCTCGCCGAGTACGACGCGCTGCCCGGCATCGGCCACGCCTGCGGACACAACCTGATCGCGACCGCCGCGGTCGGCGCGGGGCTCGCGCTCGCGGCGCTCGGCGCGCGGCTGCCCGGTCGCGTGCGCGTGCTCGGTACGCCGGCCGAAGAAGCTGGCTGCGGCAAGGAAGTGCTCGCGCGCGCGGGCGCCTTCGAGGGCGTCGACGCCGCGCTGATGATCCATCCGGCTGGCGTGGATCTGGTGACGATGCCGACGCTCGCGCTCGCCGAAGTGGACGTGCGCTACTGCGGTGTTGCGTCGCACGCGTCGGGCATGCCGGAACGCGGTGTCAACGCGCTCGATGCGCTGGTCACCGCGTACCAGTCGATCGCGCTCTTGCGCCAGCACATCCGCCCGACCGAGCGCGTCCACGGCATCTTCACCGAAGCGGGCGACGCGCCGAACATCGTGCCCGAGCGCGCGGCCGGTCGCTTCTATGTCCGCGCACGCGACACAGCGGAACTCGCGCTGCTGAAGCGCCGCGTCGAGGGTTGTTTTCGCGCCGGCGCCGAGGCGACCGGCGCCCGCGTCGAGATCGAGTGGCGCGAGCCCGACTACCTGGAACTGCGCACGAGTTGGCCGCTCGCCGAGGCGTATCGGGCCAACGCGGAGTCGCTCGGTCGCACGTTCTTCCCGCTCGACAAGCTGCCCAGTAGCGCGATGGGCACCACCGACATGGGCAACGTCTCGCACCGCGTGCCCGCGATCCACCCGATGATCGCGGCCGCGCCGATCCACTGCTCGATCCACAACGCCGAGTTCGCCGAGCACGCCGGCTCGCCGCTCGGCGAGAAGGCGGCGCTCGACGGCGCAAAGGCACTGGCGATGACGGCGCTCGACTTCCTGACCGACGCCGAACTGCGGAGCGCGGTGCGCGACAGCTTCGAGGCGAGTCGCCGCGCGTGAGCGAGTTCGTCGCGTTCGATCATGGGATCGTCGCCGTTCGCGATCTCGATGTGGCCGCGGCAGACTACGCGAAGCTGCTCGGCCGCGCGCCGTCGTGGCGCGGCGAACATCCGGGCTGGGGCACCGCGAACGCGCTGTTTCGGCTCGAGAACAGCTACCTCGAGTTGGTCGCGGCGTCCGGCGAAGGTCCGTTCGGCGCCAACCTGCGCGCGCGACTCGATGAGGCGGGCGAGGGCCCGATCGGCTTCGCGCTCCGTACCGACGACGCCGACGCGCTCGCGAACGCGCTGCGCGAGCGCGGACTTGGCGCGAGCGATCCGGTTGCGGGCGAGGGTCATGATGCGGTGACGGGAGCCGTGCGCCGGTGGAAGAACGTGATGCTTCCGGGCGCCGCCACGCGGGGCATCCTGGTGCTCGGCATCGAACACCTTTCGCCGCCAGACGCGCTGCCGCTCGTCGCACCCGACGGCGCTGCCGACGCGGCAATCTCGGGCATCGACCACGTAGTCGTGCGCACCGAAGCGCCGGACGCGGCAATCCGCTTCTACGGCGAGCAGCTCGGGCTGCGCCTCGCGCTCGACAAGAGCTTCGAACAGTGGGGCGCGCGACTGCTCTTCTTTCGCGTCGGCGGCGTGACCGTCGAGATCGCAGCGCCGCTACCCGAAGTCGCGACGCCGGGCGCCGAAGACGAGTTCTGGGGCATCTCGTGGCGCACGCCCGACATCGCAGCCACGCGCGCCCGGCTCGCCGCCGCCGGCTTCGACGTCTCCGAACTCCGCCCCGGCCGCCGCCCCGGCACCGAAGTCTGCACCGTCCGCACCCCCACCCACGGCGTCGCAACGCTCGTGATCGGAGGAGAAAGGGGACGGTCCTAGTCGAGGACGGGCAGAGGAGAAAAGGGACGGACTACGACCGAAGTGTGTCCCTCCAGTCCACAGCCAGTCCTCGCCGAGGACCGTCCCCTTTCTCCTCAGGCGGCGCAGGTGAAGTCGAGGGGTTCGCGGAGGTTCATGCGGTGGCATTGGGTGCGAATTTCGTGGCGGGCGAAGGCGCCGGCGACGGACGCGAGGATCGGGAGCTTCGGGAGCGACGGCAGAGTTTCCGGACGCACGACCTTCGCACCATGGATCGTTTCGCCGAGGCGTCGCGGGTGCAGCTCGACGATCCACGCCGCGCGTTTGTCGAGCGCGGCGAGCGCGCGCCGCAGCGCCTTGCCGGTTTCGCCGAAGCCCCACAGCACGTAGTCGTCGCCGTGTCGCAGCGGACCTTCGACGAGATGTTGCGCCTTGCACGCCAAAAAACGGGGCTGCGCATACGCAGGATCGGTGCGCCACATCCGCGCCGGTCCATCGCGCCACGCGAGCAGTCGTCGCGGCACCACCCCCATGCGCTCGCCCGCGGCGAAGACGCGCAGCAGGAAGTCGTAGTCCTCTGGCCAGCCGCAGTCGCGATAGCCGAGCCTCAGCATCAGTTCGCGGCGCAGCACCCAGGTCGGGTGGGGAAGCGGGCACTCGACGAACCGTTCGCAGCTCACGCGATGTGTGGTGTCGATGCTGCGCAGCCAGCGTTCGTAGTCGCGCAGTCCTGGTCGCATCGACGCGCGCGGAAACACGCGAACGTGACAGCCGACGCCCGCGAGCTGCGGCTGCGCTGCGAGCGCGCCGAGTTGGAGTGCGAGTCGATCGCGGTGCATCAGGTCGTCCGCGTCCATCCGCGCTATCAGCGGGGCGCGACACGCCGCGAGTCCCGTGTTCAGCGCCGCGACGAGTCCATACCGGTCCGTCGCGATCACACGGAAGCGCGTGTCGCTTCGCGCTGCCGACTCGGCGATCGCGCGCGTCGCGTCGCGCGATCCGTCGTCCACCAGCACGCATTCGAAGCGCGACTCGCTCTGGCGCCGGATGCTCGCCAGACACGCGGGGAGCGTCGCCGCGGCGTCACGCGCCGGCAGCAGGATCGAGACCCGCGCTTCGTTCACGACTCTTCGCTGTCGAACGGACCTGCCAGCACGCGCGCGCCGATCACGCGGTGATCGAGGCTGGCGGCGCGGTCGACGCGCGCGATCCACTCGGGCAGCACGACGCGCGCCTTCGATTCGAAGTCGACGACGCCGAGCTTCGCCAGTTCGGCGCACCACTCGGACCACCACGGTACGACGCCGCCCGCCAGCGGTTCGAGCAGCAGCAGGCGCACGCCCGACTCGATCGCGCGCACGACGCGTTCGCCGAGCGCATTGCGCGAACGGTCGTCGAGTTCGTTGACGGCCCAACCGAGCACCCACACTTCGCCCGGCGCCGGTCGCGGCGCAGCGCCGGGAAGTTGCGCGCGCTTCGTGTGCGAGAGCAGACCGAACGCGGCGTAGGTGTGGCGCGCTTCCGAGAGCGCGAAGCCGGAGCGGTCGATCGCGACGACGTCGGCACAATCGAGCATGCGCGCCGCCGCGGCCCCGGTCGCGCCGGTGCCGCAGCCGAGATCGATCACGCGGCGCAGCGCGCCGAAGCGCGCGGGGCCGATGCGCAAGAGCGCGTGCTGCGTCGCGAGGAAGTGGAGCGGTGCGTAGTAGCTGGCGAGCGCGGCGCGCTTGCCGCGTCCGTCCACCGCGCGCGCGGCGAGGTCGCCCGCGGCGCGTCGTTCGACATAGAGCCACGACAGCGCCTGCGCACCCTTGCGCAGCTCGCGAAATTCGAGATCGACCGTGTGCCGCGCGACGGTCGCCGCTAGCCACGCATCGAAGTCCGCGCGCAGCGTGCCTTCGAGATACGGGACCGGGCGGCCGAGCCGGTTGCCGCGTCGCGTCTTGCCGCGGCCGGTCTTCCCGCGAGGGCTGGGAGCGTGTTCCGGCATCGCGCCTAGAAAAATCCCTTGGGAAGCAATCGGTTCTCACGCGCCTCGCGCAGGAGCGCCTCGCGGAACTCCGGATGCGCGAGACCGATCAGCGCCTTCGCGCGCTCGGCCACCGACTTGCCCTTCAGGTTCACGAGCCCGTATTCGGTGACGACGTACATCACGTCGGTGCGCGGCGTCGTGACGATGTTGCCCGGCGTCAGCGACGAGACGATGCGGCTCTCGCGCGCACCTTTCTTGTCGTAGGTGGACGAGAGACAGATGAACGATTTGCCGCCCGCCGACGCATAGGCGCCCCGCACGAACTGGAGCTGGCCGCCGGTTCCGGTGAGATGGCGGCTTCCTGACGACTCCGACGCGGCCTGCCCCTGGAGATCGATCTGCGTGGTGTTGTTGATCGAGAACACCTTGTCGTTTTGCATGATGTTCTGCGGCAGGTTGGTGTAGTCGACCGGCTTGCTCGCGACGCGCGGGTTGCGGTGGATGAAATCGTATTGTCGCTGCGTGCCGAGCGCGAACGTGAAGACACTCTGGAAGCGGTCGAGACGTTTGCACGCACCGGTGACGAGGCCTGCTTCGATCAGGTCGACCATACCGTCGACAAACATCTCGGTATGGATTCCGAGATCGCGCACGCCGGTCTCCTTCAGGTACGCACAGACGGCGTTCGGCATGCCGCCGATCCCGACCTGCAAGCAGGCGCCGTCCTCGACCTCGGCGGCGATCAGCGCCGCGACCTTGCGATCGACCGCGGTGGGCTCCGGGTTCCGGAGCTCGGCGAGCGGTGCATCGTCGCCTGTGATCACGAAATCCACCTCGCTCGCGTGTACCGACTCCTCGCAGCCGTACACGTACGGCATCGCCTTCGACGTCTCGACGATCAGGATGCGCGCGCGCTCGGTCACCGCCTTGTGCGCGCTGACCGCGGCGCCGAAATTGAAGTAGCCGTGCTCGTCCATCGGGCAGGTCTTCAAGCAGACCACGTCGATCGGATCGACGAAACGGCGGTAGTAGTCCGGCAGCTCGCCGAAGTTCATCGGGATGTAGTGACAGCGACCGGCGTCGTGGAGCTTTCGCTCATAGGCGGAGAAGTGCCAGCTTTCGTACCGGAAGTGTTCGCCAATCGGATCCACCTCGGCGACGCAGCGGGGCTGCACCGCGACGCCGCCGCGCACGCGCACGCCGCGCAGCTCCGCGGCGCGTGCCGCCAACGCGCCATCGAAGAGATCGGGCTCGCCGACACTCAGGCCGTAGTCGACCCAGTCGCCCGAGCGCACCAGCGCTGCTGCCTCTGCGGCGGTAATTTGCTTTGCCTGCTTCGATCCCATCCAGATTCTCCGATTTGCGGCTCCGCGAGCTACCCGCGCGGTAGGCCGACGAGTTGGCGCGCGATCACGATGCGCTGGATCTGCCCGGTGCCTTCGACGATGTCCATCGCCTTCACGTCGCGAAACAGTTTCTCGATCAGATGATCGCCGCGCGCGCCGACGTCGCCGAGGAGTTCCATGCCGAGCAGCGCCGCTTCGAGCGCAGCGGTGGGTGCATGCGCCTTCGCCATCGACGCCTCGATCATGTTCGGCTGCTGCTGGTCGGCGAGCCACGCCGCGCGCCAGCAGAGCAACCGCGCGACACGAAGCTTGCGGCGCGTGCGTTCGAGGCGATCGCGCACGCGCGCGTCGCCGCCGAGGTCGTGCTCGCGCGCGAACGCTGCCGCTTCGTCGAGCGCGGCGCGACCGATGCCCACCGCCATCGCGCCGATCATCGGCCGCGTCGCGTTGAACGACTGCATCGCGCCCTTGAAGCCAGCGCGCTTCGCGTAGTGCTCATCGCCTCCGAGCAGGTGCGATGCGGGCACACGGCAATTGCGCAGCGTGAATGAGGTCGACTCGTAGGCCTTGAGTCCCATCTTCTTCTCGATCTTGAAGTCACCGAGACCCGGCGTGCCCTGCTCGACGACGAACGCGCGGTGCCCGCCGCGTCCCTGCGCTGCGTCGGCGGTGGCCCAGACGACGATCCAGTCGGCGCGGCTCGCGTTCGCCGCGAACGACTTGTCGCCGTCGAGGATCCAGTGCGCGCCGTGCTGTTTGCACGACGTCCGGATCGCCGCGACGTCGGAGCCGGCGCCGGGTTCTGTCATCGCGAACGATCCCCAGCGCGGGCGATCCGGCTCGCGGAATCGCGCGAGGAAGCGCTCCTTCTGCTCGGGCGTCCCCATCGACAACAGTGGTGGCTCGCCGAGACCGGGACCGGGAAACGAAACCGCGACGCCACGATCCCAGTACGCCAATTCTTCGGAGAGCAAAACACCCGTCAGTGACGGACCTGTGCCTTGCTTCTTCTCTGGCTTCTTTTCTTCCGGACTCTCGCCGCCGAGCCAACGCGTGCGGCCGAGCCCCAGCTTCAGCAGCAATGCATAGAAGGGATGCGCCGGATCGACTGGCTTGCCGGCGCGATCGGCCTCGATGCCGAGCGGCCGGATCTGCGTGCGGCCGAGCTCGCGGATGCCGGCGAGCCGTTTGCGCAGGTCGTCGTCGATCGTGAAGCTCACGCGCCCGCCCCGCCGAGCGCGAGCGACTCCGATGCGGCGACGATTCCCGCGCCGGCGTCTTCACGCGCCGCGTCCACATCGCCGAAGAACAGTCCCAGCGCACGCGCCTCGCGCATCCACTTCTCGACCGGGTAGTCCTGCATGAAGCCGTGACCGCCCAGTACTTGGACGGCGTTCGGCGTCACGAACATCGCCTGTTCGGCTGCTTCGAGAAACGCCGTCGCGCAGGCTTCCGCGGCGTCCTCGCCGCGATCGAGCCGCGCGGCGGCTTCGTGCACCAGCAGCCGCGAACCTTCGACGGCCATCGCCATGTCGACGAGTAGGAATGCGAGCGCCTGGTGGTGCGCGATCGGCTTGCCGAACGCGACGCGTTGCAGCGCGTAGTCGCGCGAGAACTCGGCAGCGGCGCGCATCACGCCGAGCAGCAGCGACGCCACATGGAGTCGCGCGCGCGCAAGCGCCCGGCGGGCGCCGAGCGGATTCACCCACCACGCGCGCACGGGAGCCTGGTCGAGTCGCAGCTCCGACGCGCCAGCCGCACGCAGCCCGGCGCCGCGGAGCGACGTGAGATGGATGCCCTCGTCGATCACCGCGACCGCGTCGCCGTCGAGCAGCACGAGCGCGTCGACGCGGTCTGCCGGGACCCAGGGCACTACGCCGCTCGCCTTGCCATCGCGCAACGCGATGCGACAGCCGCCATTCCA
The DNA here is from genome assembly GCA_964353555.1 of uncultured Spirochaetales bacterium. Lineage (GTDB taxonomy): Bacteria > Myxococcota_A > UBA9160 > UBA9160 > PR03 > PR03. The sequence goes on along the minus strand of CAYGWM010000033.1, from coordinate 9,379 downwards.
GCCGAGCACGACGCGTGCACCGGCGCGATCGAGCAGCGGTCGCGCGATCGCTTGCAGCGTCGCCGTGTCGCCGCACTCCGCGAGCGCGTAGAAGGCCGGGCCGAGCGGATCGAGCGCGAGCGTGGCGCCGGCGTCGGCGGCGCCCAACTCTTCGAGCACGAGCGATCCCGCGAATGTGCCGAGGTCCGCGCCGCCGAGGGAATCCGGCCACTCGACTGTCGCAAGCCCGATTTCGGCGAACGCGCTCCGCGTTACGGCATCGACGTCGCGCGCGGCTTCGAAGCTGCGATCGTGCGGGCGCAGTCGCTGCTGCGCGAACGACCGCGCAGTATCGCGCAGCAGTTCCAGTTCCGGGTCGAGCGTGAAGTCGATCATCGGCGTTCGACACGGTCGCGCACGGGGCAGCGCGGCGCCAATCCTCGTTGCCGCCGCTGGATCGGGAGGTCATGCTCGCTGTCGTGAAGCTGCTGCTGCGCGCGCTACTGGCAATCTTCGTGGCGGTGGTCGCGTTTGGCGGTGTGACGTGGTTTGCGCTCGAAGGTCACGACGTCGCGATCCTGCGCACCCGAGCAGCCGACGGCACGATTCGCGAGACGCACGTCTGGGTCGCGGATGCCGATGGCGCGCTCTTCGTCGAAGCGGCGACGCCCGAGCGCGCGTGGCTGCTCGAAGCGGAGGCGCAGCCCGAGGTCGAGTTGGTGCACGCTGGCGCGACGGCCCGCTACCGCGCGGTTCCCGAGCCCGGCGCTGCAGGCCACGCGAAGATTCGGCGGCTGCTGCGCGCGAACTACGGCTGGGCGGATCGGTGGGTGGCGCTGCTACAGGACACGTCGAGTTCGGTCGCGGTGCGACTCGACCCGGTCGCTAAGTGACGATCCGATACTGCACCGTACCGCGCAGGAAGACGCGGCGCGTTCGGGTACCTGACACCTCGACGTCGCACCAATGTGCCTCCGCGTCACGGTGTACCGCGCGACCGTAGGCCACTAGATCCTCCGCGGGCGGCGGCGCCAGGAACTGCGCTTGCAGCGCGGGCGTCGACGCGCGGTAGGGGCCCGGTCCCGTCACGGCCCACGCCGCCATCGCGCCGGTGGTGTCGAGCAGCGCCAGCGCGGCGCCTTCGTCAACGCCGCCACACGCGCCCGCGAGCGCGGCGCGGAACGGCAATGTGATGCGCGACGTTCCGCCCATCATGTGTTCGACGCGCAGCCCGAGGCATCCCATGAACGGCGTCTTCGCGATCTGCGGTCCCATCGGGCCGGCTTGGGCGTCCCCGTGATCGCTGCGCGACTCGGGAAGCGCTGCCTCCGCCTGGCCGCTGCGACCGCGCACGGTGACGAGTCCTTGCGCGATCGCCTTGCCGCCTTCGCTTCGCACCTGCACATCGACGAAGCCGAGTTCCTTGCCGGAGCGCAACAGCCGCGCTTCGGCGACGACCGCCTCCGCCTTCGCTGCCGCGAGATACGTCACTTGCAACGAGGCGCTGTGGAACGGCGCTGCGTCGGCCGCGAGCGCCGCGCGCACAACCGCCTGTGCTGCGATCGCCACCAGCGACGCCGCAACGCCACCGTGCAGCACCTGGCCCGGATTCGTGTTGCCCTCGGCGAATGGCAGCACGAGGCGCACGCGTTCGGCCGTGATCTCGTCGATCGCGACGCCGAGCATGCGCGCATACGGCGAGTTCTCGATCCAGGCGGCGACGGATTCCATCTTCAGCGCCTCTCCGGCAGCAGCACGCAGTGCACCGCCTCTTCCCCTTCGAACTCGCCCGCGAGCGTGCGCACGGCGCGTTCGGCGTCGCGCAGCCCGAAGCGATGCGTTTGCAGCTTCTCGAGCGGCAGCTTGCGCGATTCGAGTAGCCGGATCGCGCGTTCGTAGTGTTCCCATGTGACGCCGATCGCGCCGCGCAGCGTGATCTCCTTCAGCACGACCTTGTCGGAGATGAAACCCGGAACGGGCCGCATGCCCTTCACGCCGGCGAGGATCACGGTTCCGCCGAGCGCCGCGCAGTCGATCGCGTCGACGATCGGCTGCGTCGCGACGGGTGTCACTTCGACCACCACGTCGACACCGCGGCCGACCGTGATCTCGCGCACGCGCTTCACCACGGATTCGCGCTCGACGTCGATCGTGTGGTCGGCGCCGAACTCGCGCGCGAGTGCGAGCTTGTGCGCGTCGCGCGAGAGGCCGGTGACGATGATCGTGCCGGCGCCGACCTCGCGACACGCGATCACCGAGGCCAGCCCGCGCTGGCCAGGTCCCATCACCAGCACGCTGTCGCCGGGCTGTGTCTGCGGCATCGCGGCGGCCCAGCGGAAGCCGGCGCCGAGCGGGTTGAAGAGTACCGCGAGCTCGGCCGGCAGGCTGGGGTCGATCTTGTGCACGATCGCGTTGGGCGCGAGATAGAGATACTCGGCGTAGCCGCCCCAGAGGCCCGGCGGCTCGGCGAGCGGGATGTAGGAGTAGATGCGTCGCGACGCGCACAGCTGATACGCACCACTGCGACAGCGGCGGCACGCGTTGCAGGGCAGCAGCGTCTCGACCGCGACGCGATCGCCTTCTGACACGCCCCAGCGCTGCGCGGCGCGCTTGCCGATCGCGTCGATGATCCCCAGCGGTTCGTGTCCCGGAATCAGCGGCAGCGGCACCTTCAGCACGCCCTGGAACGACTCGACGTCGCTCCCGCAGATCCCACACGCCTCCACCCGCAACAACGCGTCATCCGCGCCGATCACCGGCAGCGGCAACTCCCGCGCCTCGATCCGCCCGGGCGCCGTCTGCACCATCGCAAGCCCCGTCCGACTCATCGCGAGCACCTTATAGGAGAAAGAGGAGAAAGGGGACGGTCCTCGATGTGACCCAGCCGAGGAGAAAAGGGACACACCTCGCTCGAGGCGGGAGGAGGTCTGTCCCTTTTCTCCTCAGCCAGTCCTCGGCGAGGACCGTCCCCTTTCTCCTCAGCGCCAGGCGAAGACGGGTTGGTCGAAGTGGGCGACGCGGGTGGGTTCGCCGCGGATGACGACTTCGCGGAGCTGGTAGACGATCGCGGCGGTGGGCGCGTGGACGTCGGCCATCGAGAGTGGGATCGAGATCACCGGGCGATCGCTTTCGGGGATGCGGCGCAGCCGGGGTACTTCGGGTCGCAGCAGTGCGGCGAGCGGGACGCGGTGGATCTCGGCGACTTCGCTGGGGTTGCGTTCGAGCCGCGCGTCGTCGCCGCCCCACACGACGACTGGCGTGATCACGTAGCCCGAGCGCGTTGGATAGTCGTCGAGCACGCCTAGCACACTCTCGTGCGGCAATGAGAGGCCGACTTCTTCTTCGAGTTCGCGCAGCGCGGCTCGTTGCGCCGACTCGCCGGGATCGACGCGACCGCCCGGTAGCGCCCACTGCCCGGCATGCTGATTCATCTTGGCTGCGCGACGCGTGAGTACGAAGCAGGCTCGCAGCTCGGCATCAGCGACCAGCGCGAGCGCGACCGCCGCTGCGCGCCGCTCACCTAGCGGCGCGGCGATCCGCTCGAAGATCGCGAGGCGCTGCTGCGCAAGCGCGCGCAACCCTTCGCCGAAGCCGCCCGGATCGAGGTTCATTGCGACAGAGCGTAACCGTCCGCCTCGACGAACGGACCGAGCTTGCGCCGCTCGAGTTCAGCGGTCATCAGCCGGCGGAACTCGCGGTTTGCGAACAGCACCATCTCCACGGTCCCGAAGTATCCCGAAGGAAGCTTCGGACTCTCGTCCCAGTGGCGGAGCTGCTGGTACGGGCGCGTCGCGAACGCGTGGTGATCCGCGTGGCGCGAGAGACCGACGAGCGTGTAGAGCGTGAAGCGCGAGTCGGTGTCCCAGGAGTCGATCGGGCTCGGCTTCTTGCCGCGCCGGACGATTCCCCAGTGCTCGAAGTAGTTGACCGCCTCGAGCAGCCGGATCGCCGAGAGCGACTGGAGCAGATGGAACGCGAAGGCGCCGACGCCGAGCACCGCCGCGATCGCGAACGCGAAGCTCCATTCGGCGACCAGCCCGTGCAGCACGCGGTTGTGGAGCTGGCGACGATCCCAGAGCGGCATCTCGGCGTCGCCCATCCGATGGCACTCGAGGCGCCAGGCGCTGTTGAACTGCGCCGGCACGGTGCGGACGAAAAAGGCCTGGTAGGTCTCGCCGAAGCGCGCCGTCGCCGGATCTTCGGGCGTTCCCACGCGCGCGTGGTGACCGCGCACGTGTTCGGTTGCGAAGTGCTCGTAGAGCACGCTGCCCAGCAGCACGCGCCCGAGCCATTGCATGTGCTTCTCGCGGCGGTGGATCAGTTCGTGCGCGACGACGATGCCACAATAGCCCGAGTTGACGCCCACCAGCAGGAACATCACCAGCGTATCGATGCGCCAGAAGCCGTGTACCGATACCGTGTACACCGCGAGCGCGACCGACGCGAGCTGCATCGTCGCGAGCACATAGAGCACCGCGTCGAACGGCCAGCGCGCGAGCCGCGCCGCCGGCTGGCGGTGTTCCGGCGCGCTGCGCTTGTCGAGGATCACCGAGCCGACGATCACGGCGAACCAAGGAAGCGCGCCCCACCAGCGGTGCGGCGCGGTCAGCAGGAACGCGAGTGTGCTGACCGGCAGCACGAAGCAGAGCAGGTGCAGTGACCAGATCCGCAGCGTTTCGAGCGGCGTCGCGCGCTCCGGGACGACGGGCGCAGCCAATTGGGGAGCAAGGGCAGTAGCGGCCACGGGAATCTCCACTTCGAGTACGGATCGGGCGCGTCTAGATACGGCGCCGTATGCGGCGGAATGTTTTGACATACGAGCTAGTATGTCAAGGCCATGGCAGCGCAGGGCCGGAAGAATCGACAGCCGGGACGCTCGGCGGGTCGGGAAGACGCGGAAACGGCGTCCGTCCGCGACCGTACCAAGGCGGAAACGCGCGAAGCGCTGATCGACGCGGCGGCGGCCGAGTTCGGCGCGCGCGGCCTCGATGCGCCGAGCCTCGATGCGATCTGCGCCCGCGCGGGCTTCACGCGCGGTGCGTTCTACGTGCACTTCCGCGACCGCGAGGACCTCGTTGCGGCGGTGATGCAGCGCGCTCTCGGCGGCTTCCTCGACGCGATCATCGCGACCGGCGAAGAGGCCCACGACCTCGAGCGGACGGTGCGCCGCTTCGAGGGCGCGGTCGCCGGCATTGCGCAACCGGGTGGCGCGCGTTCACGCGGCGCCTCGCCGGTGCCGGGCGGCGTTGCCTTCCATCGCATCCTCGAGGCCTGCGAGCGCTCCGTCGCGATTCGAAAGCGCTTCGTCGCGTTGCTGAGCGAGGCGGCAGCGCGCGTCGCGAAGACGGCGGCTGCCGGGCAGATCGCCGCGACGGTGCGACGCGATGTCTCCGCCGATGGGCTCGGCGCACTGCTCGTGACACTGGCGCTCGGCTTCGTCGCGTCGGTCGAGGTGGGCGTTCCGTTCGACCCCGCAGCGGCGCGACGCGTGGTGTTGGCGTTGCTCGCGTCGCATGGTCGCAAGGACGCTCCCGGAATCCCCGGCTAGCATCGCCGCCGGCGAGGTTCTCGTGAGGATTCCCGTTGTTTCGCGTCGTATCGCGCTGCCCGAACGCGGCGTCGAGATCGCGCTGCTCGATTGGGGCGGCGACGGTCCGCTCATCTTCATGCATCACGCCAACGGTTTTTGCGCCGGCACGCTCGGTCTCGTCGCAGAGGCGCTGGTGCCGCGCTACCGCGTGATCGGGATGGACGCGCGCGGCCACGGCGACTCGTCGAAGCCCGAAGGACCGGGCGCCTACACGTGGTCCCAGTTCTCGGCGGACTATCTCGCGGTGGCGGAACGCCTCGCGGACGAGTCGGGCGACGGTCGCGTCGCTGTCGGGCTCGGACACTCGTTCGGCGGCACCACGGTGCTGGGCGCCGCAGCGCAGCGACCCGATCTGTTCGGCCGGCTGGTACTGGTCGATCCGGTGATTCCGCCGCCGCCTGCGATGAGCGACGCCTACGACGCCGATCCCGAGCGCGTCACACGCATCAGCCGGCTCGTCGATGGCGCGCGCAACCGCCGGTCGGTCTGGCCGAGTTTCGCGGACGCGCGCGAGCACTTTGCGAAGCGTTCGCTGTTCGCCGATTGGCTGCCCGAAGCGCTCGATCTCTACATCGAACACGGCCTGCGCCTGCGCCCCGATGGGCAGGTCGAGCTGCGTTGTCCAGGCGAGGCCGAGGCCGCGGTGTTCTCGTCGAGCGGCAGACTCGACGTCGAAGACCTCGCGCGCCGCGCGGCGGTTTCCGCCACGGTGTTGCGCGCCAGCCGCGGCAGCTTTCCGCCGGCCGTCTATCAGCGCGTCTTCGCCGCGATGCGGGGCGCGCGCATCCTAGAGATTGATTGCGGTCACCTCGTCCCGATGGAGCGACCGGACCTCGTCGTCGACGCGGTGTTGCAAGGAGAGACATGAGCATGGGAATCTTCGAAACCGTGAGCGCAGAGATGAACGAGGCGCGCAGGGCCAAGGACGCGACGCGCCTCGGCGCGCTGCAGGGAATCCGCGCGGCGTTCCTGAACGAGCTCAAGAAGGACAACAGCGCGACGCTCTCGGATGAAGCGTGCGTCGCACTGCTGCGCAAACTCGAGAAGCAGCGCCAGGAGAGCATCGACGCGTTCACCAATGTCGGTCGCACCGATCGCGCCGACGCCGAACGCGCCGAACTCGCGGTGGTCCAGACCTTCCTGCCGCAGCTCGCGGACGAGGCGACGACACGGAGATGGGTCGAAGAGGCGATCACTGCTTCCGGCGCGGCGAACCAGAAAGAGATCGGCAAGGTGATGGGCGCGCTGATGAAGGCGCACAAGGGCGAGATGGATGGCAACGTCGCCCGCCGCATCGCCGGCGAATTGCTGCCGGCGTGAGGAGAGCATCGCGATGAACGCTCTGGCAGGGCCGCCGCTGCCCGACGGCCTCGTCGCGTTCGTGAAGCGCGACTGCCCGACCTGCGTGGTCGTCGCGCCGGTGCTCGCGCAGATCAGCGCGGCGCCGGGCGTCGCGCTCACCGTGTTCACGCAAGACGACCCTGCGTTTCCCGAAGGCGTCGTGCGCGCGGACGACACGTCGCTCGCGATGTCGTGGCATCACGAGATCGAAGCGGTGCCGACGCTGATGCGCGTCGAGAGCGGCGTCGAGACCGCGCGCGTCGTCGGTTGGGAACGCGCGGAGTGGGAAACGCTGACGGGCGTCGCCGGTCTCGGTCCGGGACTTCCCGCCTGGCGACCGGGTTGTGGCTCGTTGTCCGTCGATCCTGATTTGGCACCCGAATTGGCCGTCCGCTTCGGTGCGAAGCAGTTGTGCGCGCGCCGCGTCGAGCTGGCCGAACTCGAAGACGAGATGGAAGCCGCCTACGAGCGCGGCTGGACCGATGGCCTTCCGATCACGATGCCGACCGAGAAGCGCGTGCTCGCGATGCTGGCCGGCACGACGCGCGATCCGCAAGAAGTCGTCGCGACGGTGCCGCCAGACCTGGTTGCGTGTACGGTCGAGAAGGTCGCGATCAACGCGGTGATGGCGGGCTGCAAGCCGGAGTACCTGCCCGTCGTGCTGGCCGCCGTCGAGGCCGCCTGCACCGACGCGTTCAACATGCACGGTCTGCTCGCGACGACGATGCCGACCGGGCCTGTGTTGATCGTGAATGGACCGATTCGCCGCGCGATCGGCATGAACTCCGGCATCAACGTCTTCGGGCAAGGCAACCGCGCGAACGCGACGATCGGTCGCGCGCTGCAACTGGTGGTGCGCAACGTCGGCGGCGGGCGGCCCGGCGAGGTCGATCGTGCCACCTTCGGCAATCCCGGCAAGATCGCATTCTGCTTCCCCGAGGATGAAGAAGGATCGCCGTGGACTCCGCTGTCGGCCGACTTCGGTTTCGCCCCCGGCACGAACACCGTGACACTGTTTCCGGGCGAAGCGCCGCGCTCGATCGTCGATCAGCTATCGCGCGATCCCGAGTCGCTCGCGCGCACCTTCGCGTCCTGCCTGCGCACCGTGCACCACCCGAAGCTGCCGCTGATCTTCGACGCGATCCTCGCCGTCGGCCCCGAACACGCGCGCGTGTTCCGCGAAGCGGGCTGGGACAAGCAGCGACTGCTCGCTCGATTGCACGAGCTGTTGATGCTGCCGGGCAACGAGATCATCCGCGGCGCGGGCGGCATCGCGGAAGGCGCGCCCGAGCACCTCGCGAGCGCGACGCTGCCGAAGTTCCGTCCCGGCGGGCTGCTCCTCGTCCATTGCGGCGGCGGCGCGGGGCTCTTCTCGTCGATCATCGGCGGCTGGGCGAATGGCGCGATCGGCAGTACGCCGGTGACGCGCGAGATTCGGGGGCAGTGACCCGGATGCGACCGTGCGGCTGCCGGCCGCCGTCGCTCCAACAGCTGACTTACGTCACCGACCTTGGTACACCTGGAACTGATTCATCACTTGGGAGATAGCGATGGTTCTACGGATCGAACGCTCGCCGCTCGTGATCGGAATAGCCGCCGCCCTGTTGTTGGCCGCCTGTTCGCAGACAGAGTCGCCACGGGCCGTCATCGCAGCCGCTCCCGCGGCGCGATCTGCGTCGCCATCCGATCAACCGCCGAAGAACCCCGACAACAACGCGTACTTCGGCGACGTCCATGTCCACACCGGTTGGTCGTTCGACGCGCTGACCAATGGCTCCAAGACCACGCCGACGGATGCCTATGCATGGGCGCAGGGCAGGCCGATCACCGGCAGCGGCGGGCCGGAAATGCAGATCAAGACCCCGCTCGACTTCTACATGGTCGCTGACCATGCCGAGTACATGGGCGTTTTCAACCAGATGTCGAACCCCGACAGCCCGATCAGCAAGACGGAGATTGCCAAGGGCGTTACCTCGCCCGACGCCAATGTTCGAATCCAGACCTTTGCAGGCATCTTGCGCGACATGAGCAACGGCAAGCGCGACCCGCAATTGAGCGACCCGGCGTTGGCGCGCACCGTCTGGGCCGACATCGTCAAGGCGGCCGAAGCCAATTACGTCCCCGGCAAGTTCACCACCTTCGCCGGCTTCGAATGGACGTCGAACCCGCAGAAACGCAACTTGCATCGCGTCGTCGTCTTCCGCGATACCGCGCACCTGCCCGACCTGGTGCTGTCGGCGCTCGATTCCGAAGATCCCGAGAGCCTGTGGAAGTGGATGGACGATCAGCGCGCCAAGGGTTCGACACTGTTTGCCATCCCGCACAATGGCAATGCCAGCGACGGTCGTATGTTCGAAACGGTGAAGTTCGACGGCAAGCCAATCGATGCGGCCTACAACAAGATCCGCGCCGACAACGAACCCTTGTATGAAATCACCCAGATCAAGGGCACGTCGGAAACCCATCCCG
>CAYGWM010000032.1:35108-37012 GCA_964353555.1 uncultured Spirochaetales bacterium | reverse complement strand
ATGTGACGGCATTCCTCATGTTGCCATCGCATGGGGCGGCGGGGGAGCCCTGTCACGCGGTAACATGGAATCCATGTCGAGTTCGGATGCAGAGACGCTCGAAGGCGCGATCGCGAGAGCAGCCGAGAAGTCGCCGAACGTCCTCGCGGCCTACGTGTTCGGCTCGCGTGCGCGCGGCGAGGAGCGCGCCGACAGCGATCTCGACGTCGCCGTTTTGGAGGCGCCGGGACACGCGCTCGACCTGGACGCGGAGGACGGGTTGCGTCGCTCCCTCGAAGCAGCGACCGGTCTTCGCGTCGATCTCGTGTGTTTGCGCCCGTCGAGCCCGGTGCTCGCGTTCGAGGTGCTCGCAGGCGGCCGCCGCGTCTTTGCTCGCGGCGCAGAGCGAGTCGACGAAATGGAGGAGGATCTACTCCGTCGCTACCTGGACACCGAGCACCTCCGGCGAGTCCAGCGCTCGTACCTCTTCGAAGAGAAGTCGTGACGCTGCGCAGAGCGGTCGTCGAGGCAAGGCTTCGGCGCCTCCAGAACGTGATACGCCGGCTGCGGAACTTGCATGCGATGCCGCTCTCCCGATTCTGCGAAGACGAGGATTCGCAGTGGCTGGCCGAACGGGGCCTGCACCTCGGCTGTCAGATCGTTCTCGACATCGGGAGTCATGTGCTGTCGGGTGCCTTTGGTCGGCCCGCCGAGACCTACGAGCAGATTCTCTCCGGACTCGGGCGCGAGGGCGTCCTGAGTTCATCGTTGGTGGAGGAGGTCGGAGGCCTCGGCGGCTTCCGCAACCTCCTCGTGCATGCGTATCTCGACCTGGATCCAGAGCGCGTGTGGGAAATCTTGCAGCGCGCTCCCGATCGCTTCGAGCGCTTCGGCCGCGAGATGACGACCTGGTTGGAGCAGCACTGAGCCAGCTCCACTGGATTTACAGTAGAAGCGCCAATCGTTGATCCCGCGCGCGCTCACCCCCGCGCGAAGAACAGCCAGTTCGTCTCGGTGTCACCGATGACCGTGTTCTCGAAACTCACCGGCTGGACGCGCACGCCGCGAAAGACGCGGCCGAGCGCCTGCTCGAATGTCGCACTGTCGGCGTACGACCAGACGCCGAGCACGCCGCCCTCCGTGAGATGCCGCTTCGCCGCTGCGAGACCCGCCTCGGTGTAGAACGACGCGTTCGCATCGCCGAGTTGTTCCTCGGGAGAGTTGTCGACATCGATCAAGATGACGTCGTAGAGCCGGTCGGGCGGGCTCGCGAGTCGTTGGTAGATGTCGCCGTGAATCACCGCGAAGCGCGGGTCGGCCTGCAGCTCGGCGGCGAGCGGAACGAGGCCGCGCGCCATCCAGTCCATCACCGGCGGAAGGAACTCGACGACGTCGACGCGCGCGACGCGATCACAGCGCAGCGCTTCGCGCGCGGTGTAGCCGAGACCGAGACCGCCTACGAGCACGCGCAGATCGCGGCCCTCGTGCATCGCGAAGGCGTGGAACGCGAGCGCTCGCTCCGAATCCGTGACGACGCTGCTCATCAGGAAGCGGTGATCGAGCGTGATCTCGGTCACGAAGCCGTCCGGCTCCGACGCCGAGGGACGTCGCCGCAGGCAGATCATCCCGATCGCGCTCGGCTCGGAAGCGACGATCTCGAAGTCGGAGGCGTCGCTCATCGATCGTCTCGCGTGGCAGGGACGGGCGAGGATGGCGGGCTGCGACCGCAGGGGCAACCGGCGCGGCCCGCGTGGTTGCTCGCGACCCACCCGCGTGACTACGATCGGGTCCGGCCATGGCCAACGAAGCGCAGATCCCCCTGGCGACGGAATCGGGGCAACGCCTGCGGGCGCTCGCGCCGGATGACGTCGCTGCGCTGTTGCAGGTGAGCCACGCGTTGCAAGCGCATCGCGAGGGCGGTGCGC
>CAYGWM010000032.1:0-35008 GCA_964353555.1 uncultured Spirochaetales bacterium | reverse complement strand
GCTGCGCTGTTGCAGGTGAGCCACGCGTTGCAAGCGCATCGCGAGGGCGGTGCGCCGCTCGTCTTCGATTCCCTCGAGCCGCTGTGTGAGATCGATCCGTGCACGCACGGGATGCTGGTCGCAGCGGGTATGCGATCGCTCGCCGTGTTGCCGCTGCACGCGCACGGCGACTGCCTCGGCGCGCTGGCCGGCTGCTTGCGCAACAGCCGTTGGCTCTCCCGCTCAGCCAGGAATTGTCATTGACTCATTCTCGGACAAAAATCCCGCTTCTACTTACGATGCTCTTCCGCCGCGCTTCCGCGAGAAGGGAATCAGTGGAGGAACTCGAAGCGCGCTCTTCAGCGCGGGCGGATCTAGATTTTGGAGCTGCGTTCTCGTCGGGTGTCATGACTCCGTACCGCGCGCCGCGGTCTCGATCTGGCGATCTACCTGTGGCCTGATCTCAGGCGGCAGCAAGTCGCGCGCGTCGAGTCGGCGCCAGGCTTCGAGAGTGCGTGTCACGGTCTCGCGCACAATCTCTCCGACCGGGCTGGCCGGTAGGCCTGCTTTGTCGATGAAGCGCCGGAGCTGCTCCCTGGTGATTCCCAACAGGCTGCGGCTGTCACCGAAACCGAGGCCGAGCTTGTCGCCGGCGATGTAGGGCACCGTCGAGACGAAGTCATAGGCGGGCGACAGGACGGGCGTACGGCCGTCCGGATAGAGCAGCGACCAGTTCTTGAGGTGCATGTCGCCGTTCCCAATCAATACGGAGAACACGAGGCGACGCAGGAACTCGTAAGTCCCCTCCTCACCCGTCTCGGCCCAGAGGACGGCCGCGATGTTGGCGTAGCTACGGCCTTCGTAGTTGTCGTCGGGAAAAAGGCCAAAGACCTGCGCGAAGTCCTCCATATGAATGCGCTGCCCTCCGGGTCCGCGATCAAAACGCTGAACGGCGAGCGCGTGTCCGGTGAGACGACCGGCATCAGCCGGCATTCCGTTGATATCGTCCACGCGGATGAGCCGATTCGGTGGCACAGAGATTCCGACGGCCCTGGCGAGTTCCAGCATGACGAACTCATTTTCCGGAAAAGCGGTGAATTGCGTCGATGGCAGTTTGACTATCCAGGATCCGCCCATCCCGTCGGCTGGAATGGTCAAGCCCCCCGCGGCTTCCAGGATTGCGGAGAACTTCAGCTGAACGCCCGCGAGCGAGAAGCGCAGCACGGGCTCCGCCAGTTGCCCTTCGCGGCTCTCGTGCAGCGGTGCCTCGGTGTCGACGGATACCGCGCCCTCCGCATCAAGCGGCGTCACGACGACACCGCCCGGCAGATCGCCGCCGAGCACGGCCAGCAGGAAGAATTCGCGCTCAGGTTTGACACCGGCATGCGCGGCGAGATAGCTGCGGAGATGTCCTTCGGGCAGCAGGTTCGAAAAGAACGGAGGCACGCGAGCGGAGTAGCTGCGCGGTGTTGTTATCAGGCTGGCCCTCTGCCCTTTGAAAGAAAGGCTCAGGGTCGGTCTCGTTGCATCGTCGACGTAGCTCTGTTCAAAGGAAAAAAGCTGGCGATCTCCGGCAAGGCGGTTGATCACTCCGATGCGCCGGCCGTGGAGCTCCACAGCGAGTGCTTTGATCTTGACCGGATCGAAACTCACCGCGCTCGCTCTCCCTCGTCATGGTCAGTGGCGTAGAGCGGCCGCTCCTCTCGGTCGTTCACGGCGTCGCCTTCTTTTCGGCGGTAGTCGCGGATCAGCGCCTGCACAGCGGGTACCAGCGCGCGAGGCACCATCACCAAGTCGCGGTCGAGCACGCGCACGAGGTCGAGCAGCGTGTCGTAGCGCGGCACCGTTTTGCCGGTTTCGATGGCCGAGATGTGAGCCTGCGGAAGACCGACGCGGCGCCCCAGCTCGAGCTGGCTCCATCCGCGCGTCTGGCGGGCCTCTTTGAGCTCCCGGATTAGCTCTTCGGGCAGCCGGTTCAGGCGGATCGGTTTCATATGTGATCCTGTATCGGTATCAAATTTCGATACAATAAAGCATATTGCAACTTGGAGAGGCAATATGCGAAACTACGTCAATCTCGAACGTCTAGTGGTAATCGCGAATTGACCGTTGCGAGCGCGACGTTCCGCCGTCCCCCTCCGGTTGCCGATGGGCGGTGGCGGCCGGGATCGTGTGCGCAAGAGGACCGCGGTGGTTGCGGGCCTCACCAGAACCGAAAGGAGGTTTCCATGAGAAGGTCGAGTCCCATCCGCTGGCAACACGCGCCGGTTTTGGTTTATCAGGACACCGCCGACCTGAACCTGCAGGGCGAGCCGGACTGACGCCTTCAAATCCGCGCTTGTTCTTCTTCTGTTCAGATCGCCATCGCGACGCTGGTCCGCCGACTGCCGGTGCTCGAGCTCGACAGCGCGGGCGTCGAGTAGGGAGATACACTCCTTCGCGTTCCGTCGCGGTTGCCCTCTTACGGACCATCCGCCCGCACGTCGCCCCGCACCGGTCCGGTGCAGGTCGGTTCCGCTGTCACCGCCGCGACGGTGGCGCCCCTCGAGGTTGGGTCCAAGGCTTCGGTCAGCCAGGGGGCTCACGACGGTCGCATAGTCCCCGGGCGGCACGAGTCCATTCATCATCTCGACGCGGCTTGCCGTCTCGTAGTCACGTCGCGCGATGTCAGCGATCGCCGTAGCGACGTCGACGCGCTCGGCGACACCCCAGACCACGCGAGCGGGATCACCGATCCGGACCCAACCCTCGCCGGCGACGGGGTGATCGAGCTCGTACGTGGCGATCGGCTCGTCGGCCGCGCCGCCGAAGAACATGGCACCGATCTGTTGAATGGTGACCGTGAGTTCATCGGCGAATGTCACCGGGTCGGGCAGGTACCAACGGTAGAAGCCGACGAACTCAGGGTCGGGGCCCATCGGTACGCTGAACGGAACCGCCGGGTCTACCGGAGGCTCCATCGTCTCGAGGACCGGGTCCTCCGGCAATCCCGGCGGTTCAGATGCCCGCCTGCTCGAGCGTTCGGCAGCCGCGGCACACAGGCGGCCGCGAGCCCCGAGTCGGCAACGCCCCTCCCCAACCCTTGCTCTCCCACTGATCCTCCCGGACCTTCGCCCCTCGATGCCCCTCACCCCCCGCACCCGCCACGCCTTCCGCGACGCGATCCGCCAACGCGGCGACGCGTATGCGCGAAGCGGTCGCGTCACGATCACCGACGCGGGGCGCGATCGCGCCGAGGCGCGCGTGCGTGGGAGCGGCGGCGTCGTCTATCGAGTCGAGGTGGCGCCGGTCGTCGTTGGTGGCGAGGTCGGGCTGGGCGTCGCGTGCGAGTGTCCGTACTTCAGTGGCACCGGCAGCTCAGGTGCGCATGTGGGGTGCAAGCACGTGTGGGCGACGCTGCTGCGGCTCGATCACCGCCACTGGCAGCCGCCGGCGCTCGAACGCGACGCTTCGATGCCGCTGATCCTCGTCGATCTGATCGCACACGCGTCCGATCCCAATTACGATCCGTACGATGACGGCGACGACGACATCGATGCCGGCTTCGAGTCCGCGGACGACGAGTCCTACGATGCGCTCATCGCCGCTCGAATCGACGCCGGGTTGCGTCCTCCATCGGCTGCGACGCCTCGCGCCGCGACGCCGGCGCTCGCTGCGAAACCCGATCGCGTCGGGAGCTGGCGCGGTCGGATCGAGCGACTCGCATCGATTCCCTTCGGCACGCGCGCACCCGCCGGAATAACGCCGCTCCTCTACCTGATCGATCCCGGCGAGATTCGCGCGACGCAGCAGGTTCGGGTTCTCTTTGCGCGGCGTTCGCTGCGCCGCGACGGCACCCCGGGCGCGCTGTTACCGGCGCGGATCTCGGTCGAAACGATCGGTGTCGCCTCGAGTAGTGCGGAAGCGTCCGCACTCGCGCAGCTCCTCACGCTCGCCCAGACCGAGGCGGTGCTCGGGCAAGGCGCGTATGGCTACTCGTACGCGCGGGATCCGAGCCGCATCCTCAGTTCCGCGGTGGTCGTTCCGACCGCGCTGCTCGATCCCGTGCTGCCGCGCCTCGCTGCGACGGGGCGACTCGCGATCATACCCGGCGCACTGATCTGGGGCGCTTCTGCGCAAGCCGAGCCGCGACCGCTTCACCTCGACGACGGGCCGCCGTGGCGGCTTCGACTCGAGCTGGGCGCCGATGCTGCGGGTGGCTACGCGCTGCGCGGATCCTTCCGACGCGATGCTGCGACGCTGGCGGTCGAAGATGCGACCCTCGTACTTGCCGGTGGCTTCCTCGTCGAAGGCACGACACTCGCGCGTGCCGACGTCGGCGGATCGGTGAGCGCCTTCGCCGAGCTGAAACGGGGCGCGCTGCGCATTCCCGAGTGCGATCTCGATGCCGCGATCGCGCAAATCACAGCGGCGCCCGGTCTCGCCGCGATCGAGCTGTCGCAAGAGGTCCCGTGGACCGAGTGCGCTGGCACTGCCGTGCCGCGGCTGCGCTTCGAAGCCGTCGAAGCGCGTTCGCGCAACCTCGAAGCGCAGCTCGACTTCCGCTACGGCGATGGGTTCGTCGAAGCGAACGCCGCCGTGACGAAGGTTCCCGATCGCCCGACGCGCACGCTGTTGGTGCGCGATGAGGCGTCCGAGGCGGCCGCCATTGCTGCACTCGACGCGCTGGGATTCCAGTTGGCGCGCCGCGGGCAGAGCTTCGATGCCACGCGCTTCGCGCTGCCCGCAAACGGCTTCGAAGCCGCAGCGCGCGAACTCCTCGCGAAGGGCTGGATCCTCGAAGTCGACGGTGCGCGCTTGCGATCGGCCGGACGCTCTGCGGCGAAGCTGCGTTCCGGTGTCGACTTCTTCGAACTCGAGGGAGCCGTCGACTTCGACGGCTCCGCGGCGCCGTTCCCGGCGCTGCTGGCCGCCGTGCGCGAGGGTTCGCGCTTCGTGCGGCTCGGCGACGGGAGCCGCGGTCTGCTGCCGCGCGCGTGGCTCGATCGAAGCGCGGGTCTCGCTGCGTGCGCGGAGATCGCTGGCGACATGCTGCGCTTCGGCCGCGCGCAGGTCGGCATCCTCGATGCACTGCTCGAAGCGCAGGACGAGGCGCGCGTCGATCGCCGCTTCGCGGCGATTCGCAAGCAACTCGCTCGCTTCGAAGGAATCGCTGCCGCGGAGGCGCCTTCGACGTTTCGCGGCACGCTGCGCGAGTATCAGCGCGAAGGTCTCGGCTGGCTGCACTTCCTCCGAGATTTTGAACTCGGCGGCTGCCTTGCCGACGACATGGGGCTCGGCAAGACGGTGCAGGTGCTCGCGCTGCTCGCCGGGCGCGGAAAGGGGAGGCGGGCGGGGAAGGGCAAGCCGCGTACGTCGCTCGTCGTGGCGCCGAAGAGTGTCGTGCACGGCTGGATCGACGAGGCCGCTCGCTTTGCGCCGGCGCTGCGCGTGCTGCACTACGAAGGATCCGCCCGTGCGGCGCTGCGGGAGCGCTTCGACGAGCACGATCTCGTCGTCGCGAGCTATGGGACCGTGCTGCGCGACGTCGAGCATCTCGCCGCGCTGCATTTCGACTACGCGATCCTCGACGAAGCGCAGATGATCAAGAACGCCGCATCGCGAACCGCACGCGCCGTGAAGACGCTACACGCGGATCATCGCCTCGCACTCACTGGCACGCCGGTCGAGAATCACCTCGGCGAGTTGGCGTCGCTGCTCGAGTTCCTGAACCCCGGCATGCTCGGCCGCACGCGCGGCTTCGCGGCGCTGATGGGTGGCCGCCAGGATGCCGCCGCCCTTGCCGTGCTTGCACGCACGCTGCGTCCGTTTCTATTGAGGCGCACGAAGGCCCAGGTGCTCGCCGAGCTGCCCGCCAAGACCGAGACGACGATCCTCTGCGATCTCGAAGGCCAACAGCGCCGCGACTACGACGAACTCCGTCGCCACTATCAGTCTGCACTGTCTGAGCGCATCGAACGAGACGGCATCGCGCGGTCCAAGATCCACGTGCTCGAAGCACTGCTGCGCTTGCGCCAGGCGGCGTGTCACCCGGCGCTGATCGATCCGAGTCGCGCGGCCGAGTCGAGTGCGAAGCTCGATGTGCTCTTCGAGCAGCTCGACGAAGTATTCGACGAGGGTCACAAGGCGCTGATCTTTTCGCAGTTCACGCGTCTGCTCGCCCGCGTGAAAGAGCGCCTCGACCAGCGCAAGGTTCGCTACGCCTACCTCGACGGCCGCACCCGCGATCGCAAGGAACGCGTCGCGCGCTTCCAGCAAGACCCCGATTGCCGCGTCTTCCTGATCAGCCTCAAAGCCGGCGGCACGGGCCTCAACCTCACCGCTGCCGACTACGTCTTCCTGCTCGACCCTTGGTGGAATCCGGCCGTCGAGGCGCAGGCAATCGACCGCGTGCACCGCATCGGCCAGGGGCGCCCCGTCTTCGCCTATCGGCTCGTCGCGCGCGACACCGTCGAGGAGCGCATTCTCGAGCTGCAATCCCACAAGCGCACACTCGCGGGATCGATCTTCGCGAGCGAGGAGAGCCTCGTCGCAAGCCTAGACGCGGAGGACCTGCGCCGCCTGCTCGACTGACGTTTCCGCTCCCGTTTAGCGTTGCGTCCGTCACGAGCCCCAATTCCGACTCGAGTCCGCGCCGGCGCTCCTCAGCTTGCGTGGTACCAGTTCCATGAGCTCCCAAATGCGTCGTGGAAGACCGCCAGCTGCCAGCCGAGCGCGAGCGCGAGAACCCCGCAGAGGACGACCCACGGACCGAGCTGTGCCCAGCGCGTCCCTGCCCGCGACCAGATTCGCTCGACACCGCTGCAATACAGGATCGCGAACGGCACGACGACGCCCGCGATCAGGCGTCCCGACGCGAAGTACGGAAAGGCGCGCGAGAGCGGCCCTTCGTCGAGTCCGTAGTCGAAGAGCGTAGATAGGACCGCGAGCACAGCCACGCCGGCGGCACACGTGAGCAACGCGATTCCATCGATGCGGGGCAGCGAGCCCCCGTCGCGGCGCGTGCGAAGCCAGCCAAAGGCCGCGACGCCGACGAAGACGAGCGAAGTGGCGACGTACATCGCGTCCACCGCGAGGGTGTGAGTCGGAGCTCCGTGCCAGCCGAACTCGCCCTGCCAGAAGGTGCGCAGCAGAGCCGGGATGAACTCGAACCAGCCGCGCACGCTGAAGACCGGGTGCGCGAGAATCTGGTCGAGGTCGTGGTAGGACCAGTGGAGTAGTTCCATTTTTCGATTCGCGCCCGACAGGCTTCCCACGAGTCGCAGGTTGCGCTCGAGCCACCAGAGCGCAGGCAGCGCGGCCGCCAGCCCCAACAACGACCAGCTCATGACTTCGACTCGGAGCGTGCGCGCGCGTTGCGCCTCGCGGAGCCCGCGCCCGAGCAGAACGAACGCCACGCCGGCGAACAACACGTTCGGATACTTGTTCAGGAACGCAAGTCCGATCGCGAGCCCGGTCGCGGCTACCAGCGCGAGGTTGCGCGGAGCCTCGCGCATTCGCACCAGACCGAAGAAGCAGATGGCGCCGAGCCCCATCGACAGGATGTCCGGTGTCACGCCGTACTGCAGGTCGTTCGGATAGCCGGCGAGAAATACGCAGGGCCCCAGACGCCGAAACGTGTCTTCCGGATAGCGCCGTCGCAGGAACGCATGCGTGAGCAGGACCACGATGGCCAACAGCAGCGGGTTGAGCCAGCGGATCCAATAGAGGAGCTGGATCTTCTCGAGCCCGAGAGTGCGGCCGAGCCTCAGCCAGGCGCCAGCAAGCGCGTAGTAGGTGGGCGGCCCTTCCGCTTCGAAGTTCAGCCGGCTCGTGAACAGCGTTAGCACCTTATCGTATGCAGGCGTTCCAGGCCCGCGCTCTACTCGCTTTTCGTCGAGTGTCGGGTAGCGACCCTTGTCGAAGGAGGTGGGATCCTTCATGTACTCGGGTGAGCTGTACTCCGCGAGGAAGCCCGCCGTCACCGCGTCGAAGTTCACCGCCTTTGGGCCGGGCAGAAAGCCGCGCGAGTATTTCTGCACCAGATCGACGTGATTGTGTTCGTCGATGCCGTTGAAGAACGGCAGGGCCGCGCTGAACGCGAACACGCGGAGGAACGTAAACGCCGCCAGCGCCACCACGAAGCGCGATTCGTGGCTCGTCGTGAGACGCGCGGATCGCGAGACGCGCGAGTCCTCCATATCGGCCCCTCGTTGCTCATGGGACGCAGCCTGCGCCTGCCACCGATTGCGCGGCGGCCGTATTATGCCGTCCGGCACGCAATCGGGTAGAGCTACGTGGGTGGGCCCGATCAGCGGCGCTCGTGCGCCGGATCGGAACAGCGTGGCGTTTGCGCTCGTTCGACTTCGAGTATCTCGCTGCGCTTCGACTGGGCGATCTTCGACGAAGCGCGGAGGGTCGAGAACGCCGCCTCCCAGCTCGCGAGCGGCTTGCTTGCTCGCCGACTTGGAGAGTCACGCAGAACAACACCGAATAGGGACGAAGTGCTCGCGTATCGCCCGGCGCGTCCGCGGCGGCATGCTCGGGTCAACGAGTCACGGCGCGATCTTCTGCCGGGCTGCGCACTTCGAACAGGTGTCGGGTGCGCGGGTCGCGCACGGGCTCGTAGCGCTCGCGAATCAGCTCATCGAAGCAGCCGCCGAAACTCTCCCACCGCTGGCCGTGGACCGCCTGGGGTGCGTAGTACACGTAGGGCGGCGGATTCTCGCGAACGCGCGCACAGCTGTCGGGCTGCGACCGGCTGCGCTCCCACGCCGCCTGCCAGGGCAGGTAGAACACGGCCGGGTGGGCCGGATGCCGGCGTGCGATCAGGTAGGCGAGTGGCTCCACGTTGAGCGAGAGGAAGCGCTGGTCGGGCGTCGTGTGGTCGCGGACATACTCGAATGTAGGTATCCCGAAGGGCAACGAGCGGCGCAGGTCGGGCGCGTTCCAGCCGAACTGCAGCATCTCGCGGAGCGGCCACCCCAGACCGGTACCCAGCAACAGAAGGCTCACCGCGACGGCGATCCGGCGCTTGTCGGGCACCAGTGCCACGCATGCCGCGCCCGCTCCGAGAACCCAGAGGCAATAGGGAGCGGAGTGGAAGCCGGAACCCCGCATGCGCAGCGTCGCGGCGAGAACGAGGAGCCCGAGACTCGCGACGACCGTCGCCGCGACGCGTCGCCACCGCCCCGGCAGCGGAAGCGAGCGCGCGATCGCTGTGCCCAGCGTCACGCTCACGATCAGCGTGAGGGGGGCGAACCAGCTGGCGGGACGCTCCGCATCCGGCGCCACGAGATCGAGAGCCCACATGCCAGCGGTCTCGCGCAGACCCCGCCCCAACACCGAGAACGTTCCGCCGGCTCCTTCCGAGTAGCCCTGCGAAGGCCCGTAGAAGCGAAAATTGAACACGAGCGCCTGCTCGACGAAACCGCCGAAGTCGCCGAAGCGCAGCAGCCATGCGAACTCGAGCACGAGCATCGCCAGGGCACCGACCAGCACGGGGACGAGCATGCGGCGCGCGCTGGCGCGATGCAGCGGCGAGACGGCGGTGATCGCGCCGAGCATCACGGTCAGCGCCAGCAGGGGATACACCGTTACGAGTGATCCCGACACCCACAGGGCGAGCGCGGCGCCCCCCGCGAACGCGCGCGTCCGGCCGGGCAGGCGGCCGATGCAGAGCGGGAGCCACAGGCACGCCGCGCACGAGACGAAGGCGCAGCCCCAGAGCACGTCGGTGACCAGCAGCGTGCCGCCGAAGACGGGAGCCAGCAGCGCGGCGGCCAGCACGAAGAAGGACGCGGCAAGCCAGCCCCCGTCAGAGGCCCGGGCGGCGAGCGGAGAACCGGCGAAGCTGATTCCGGCTGCCAGATACGCGAGGATCGGAACGATGCGAAAGTGGGCGAGGTCGTCGCTCGGGGAGAGCGCGGCCACCAGCTGGCCCATCATGTAGGCGAGCGGCAGATGATGGGAGAAGATTGTCGCGTAGAGCCGCTCGCCCTCGTCCAGCAGCCAGCCCACGACCACGTTGTCGGACTCGTCGATCCAGACGCCCAGGTAGCGCAGTCGCCACAGGCGCCAGGCGGCTGCTGCGCTGGCGGCCGCGAAGACGAGCGCCCCCACGATCGGCGCGAGCCGCCGGATCGGTGTCTTCATCAGAGTGCGGTGAACACCGTCTCGGGCTCGCCGAGCAGCACGCGATTCACCCATTCCACGCCTTGCATCAGCGAATGATCCTGGTTGCTCACTTCGTAGCGCCAGGCGCCGAAGCGCCCTCGCGAGGCGACGCCGAGCGCCTCGAGCGCGCCCTGGACGTCGCCGAGGATCGCGTCGCGCTCGACGGTCGGCGTCGGATAGCCGTAGTCCACGGAGTGGCTCCACACCGACTCGACGTCGTCGAGCGAACGCACGAGTTGCGTGGCGAGCAGTCCGTCCAGCGTGTCGCGGACGTTGGCGGCCTCGTCGAGGGGCTTGTCGGCGGACGCACTCGTCTCGGTCAACAATGACCACTGGCGCTCGGGATCGGGCACGTTTTCCCGGCTGTAGTTCGAGAAGACGGTGGCGCGATAGAACGGGCAGTCGCGCTCCGGGAAGTAGATCCAGGTCCGCGCGGCGAGCGATTCCGGCGGCTGTCCGCGCAGCCCGATCCCCACGACGTGTGTCGATGAATGCGACAACTGGCGCGCGCGATCCGCAACGCAGGCCGGGAGTTCCTCGACCATCGCGGCGAGTCGATCGAGCGGCAGCGTCGAGAGCAGATGCTCGAAGCGGATGCGCCGGCCGTCTTCCAGGCTGACCTCGCGTGTCCGCGCCGAGATCCCGACGACGCGCGTGCCGAGCCGGATATGCTCGCGGCCGATGCCATCGGCAACGCCTTCCCAGGCGGCGCCGGTGCCACCGCGGCGCGGGAAACGAAAACTGTTGTTGGGCCCCCAGCCGGGATCGTCGCGGCGCAGCACGAAGCTCTCGAGCACCTGGCGGAAGTCGGGCCTCGAAACGCGCTCCGCCACCCAGTGTTGGGCGAGACGCTCGGCCGGAAAGGCCCACACCTTGTGGTTGTAGGGCAGCATGAAGATATCGGCGATGCCGCGTCCGAAGCTCGCGAGGATCCACTCCTGGAAGTTGACGGCATCCGCCGCCGTGGCCTCGCGCGCTGCGAGCAGGCCTTCGAGGCAGCGCCAAGCCGTCTCCACGGGGAGGTGGTGGAGGTTGTTCTGGAACGGGTACGGAACGAATCGCCCCTGGAGCCAGACCGAGGCGGCGCGCTGGTGCTGGAGCCAGTCGCCGGGCGGCAGCGCTTCGTCCATGACGCGATCGAAATACCCGAAATGCGAGAACTGGACGTGCCCGCCTACGTCCCATGTGAAGCCGCGCTCATCGGTGTAGCTCGCGGCAAGCCCTCCGACGCGATCGCCGGCCTCGAGGAGCAGGAAGTCGCGCTCGCCCAGTCCGGCGAGCCGGTGTGCCGCGCCGAGCCCCGTCGGCCCGGAGCCGATCATCAGGAAGCGGACGTGCTCCGGGATCGCGAGCCTGTTCATCCCAGGCTCGGAGGTGTCGCTGCGGCGGTGCGACCGGCTCGCGCCGCGCGACGCACCTGCCAGAGTTCGGCAAAGCTCCGCGCGCAGAGGCGGAGGAGCGACCCGGACACCAGCGTGGAGCGACCGCTGCGGCGCGGCCCGTGGTGCGCCGGAATCTCGACGAGACGCCGATCGCGCGCGGCCAGCACCGACAGCGCGACGTTGGGTGTCGCCATCGACCTCGGCAGCTGCGCGAGGAGCGCGGCGAGATAGGAACCCGCGAAGAGGCGGTAGGGAACGTTCGCATCGCGCACCGACACGCCGAAGAGGAGTCGGAGCCCCAGCCGCAGCGACGCGGAGATCAGCTTGCGCGAGGTCGGATCCTGGCGTTCGGCGCGGTAGCCGACAATGACAGTGTCTGGTTTCCGGCCCGCCCACAGAGACGCCAGATCGACCGGCGTCATCTGCTCGTCGCTGTCGGTCTGGAACACCCAGCGGGCCCCGCCTGCGAGCGCCCGCCGGTAGCCGCTCAGCACCGCGGCGCCGTGGCCCGCGTTGGCCTGGTGAAGCACGCAGACCCTCGCCTCGCGGCGCGCGAGGTCGTCCGCGATCTGCGGTGTGGCATCGGTCGAGCCGTCGTCCACGAGGAGCAGCGTGGTG
Source organism: uncultured Spirochaetales bacterium (assembly GCA_964353555.1). Taxonomy (GTDB): domain Bacteria; phylum Myxococcota_A; class UBA9160; order UBA9160; family PR03; genus PR03. The sequence continues at coordinate 22,874 of CAYGWM010000032.1, read as the reverse complement.
TCGGCGATCCCCAGTGCGTCGACCGCGCGCAGCCAGCTCATCACCACCTGCTCGAGACACGCCATCTCGTTGTAGGCGGGCATGACGATCCAAAGCGAAATCGCGTCGTCCGACACGGCACCGTCCTCGAGCCCGTGGCGCGTCAAACCGACGCCCGCTCGCTGCGGAGCGATCCCGATCGGCAGACGAAGAACGAGCGGGGATTGCGCGGCCGCATCAACAGCCCCCTTCGCTGCGCCGATGCATGCGACGTCGTCATGCTGGTCGTTGCGGTCATCGAGAAGCGGATCTTTACGCCGTTGTTCCAGAAGCTCAACCCACGCATGTGCTCATGGGGCCGCGGGATCGCTGCGCGAGTCGTCCGCGGCCGCGCAGCGGCGTCTCATCCTTGCTGGGCCTCGTAGCCCGCTAGGATCCGCGCGTCGCGTTCGAGTCGCCCGACGTGGTTCTGCTCGATGCGCTTGGCAATCGATTCGCTCTCGATCACGCGGCGACGGATGAAGGCCTCGGCGAGATCGAGTCGGGTCTCGTCGGCGCCGACCTGGCGCAGCAGTTCGGCACCGCACTTCGCGTTGATGACCATTTCCGCGATCATCTTGGCGCGCAGTAGCGCGTAGGGAAGATCGGTGAACAGCACCTGCGCGCACTCCTGGATGCGGCCGAGCGACGTGTCGATCAGCGTCGCCAGCTCGGCGCGCTTCGCATCGCCGCGCATCGCGCCGAGTTCGTCCTTCAGCTGCGCGAGCGCGATGCCGAGCGCGCCCTTGCCCATCTCACGCAATGCAAAGCTCGCCTGGATTTCACTGGTGCCTTCGTAGACGGTCATGATCAGCGAGTCGGCGTGCAGCTTCGCGACGTCGGCGTCCATCGTGTAGCCGATGCCGCCGAAGACCTGCATCGCGTCGCGCGTGACGTCGTGGCAGATCTCGGTCGCGTAGTACTTGCAGAGTGGCGTCAACAGGCGCAAGCGAATCTGGTCGTGCTCGAGTGCGACACGCATGCGCTCGGCTTCGTCGGGGGCGAGGTCGCCGCGCCGCAGCGCGGCCTCGCGCGCGATGTTCTGGTCGAGCAGCGCGAAGGTGCGATAGAGCAGCGCGCGCGACGCTTCGATGTTGGTCGCCATCTTGGACAGCATCGACAGCACGAGTGGCTGCTTGCTGATCGACTGGCCGAACTGCTCGCGCGTTTGCGCATAGTGGTTGGCGTCGTGGAACGCAGCGGACGCGATGCCGATGCCCTGCGCCGCGACGCCGAGGCGCGCGTTGTTCATCAGATCGAGCATCGCGCGAAAGCCCTGGCCCTTGGTGCCGAGGCGAAAGCCGATCGCACTCTCGAACACGACCTCGGCGGTCGGCGAGCCGTGGATGCCGAGTTTCTTCTCCAGCCGCGCGACGCGAATGCCGTTGCGACTGCCGTCGTCGTTGTGGCGCGCCACCAGCACCAGCGACAAGCCGTTGGTAGTGCCCTTGCTCTGCTCATAGTTGTCGCCGTCGCGCGCCAGCACCAGGTGCGCCTCGGCGCCGCCGTTGGTGATGAAGATCTTCGCGCCATCGACGCGCACGCTGCCGTCGGGCTGGTCGGTCGCGCGTGTGCTGATGCCGCCGAGGTCGGAGCCGGCCTTCGGCTCGGTGAGATCCATCGCGCCCTGCACTTCGCCCGACGTCAGACGCGGTAGCCACTTTGATTTCAGCTCGTCGCTCGCATACTTCTCGATGTCGCCCGCGACGCCGGCCTGCAGGCCCACCACCGTCATCAAGCTGGTGTCGGCGCGCGAGACCATCTCCAGGTACATGCCGTTCAGCAGACCGGGCAGTGCGGCGCCGCCGTAGGCATCGGACACGAGCAGGCTCACCAGGCCGGCCTCGCGAAGCTGTTCGTAGGCGTCGCGAATATGCGAAGGCGGCCGTGCGCCGCCGTCGGGCGTCAGTTCCGCTTCGTCATGCCAGTGCTCGCGCGCGCGGCGCTCGAAGCTCCCCGCGAGAGCGGCGGTCGTTTCGAGAACCGTGCGGTAGGCGCCGACTTCCGCTGCGACGTCCGGTGCGCTGCCGTGCAGCAGCCGCAGATAGCGCTCCCAATCGACGAGCTTGTCGACGTAGAGCCGCATCGTCGGGGTGAAATAGTCGCTCATCGGGAAGCCTCCTCGATCTTCGCGAGTCCGATCGAGACCTTCGTCTCGCCGAGCTGCGCCTCGTGATGCGAGAGCGTTTCATCGCCGAGCGCATCGACGATCTCGATCGAGAGCGCGAGCGTCTGTTCGGCGATCCAGTCGCGGAGACTCACGATCGCCGCGCGCCATTCATCGGGCACCATGAGCTCGAGCCGGATGCGATCGGAGACATGCAGGCCAGCATCCTTGCGCGCCTGCTGGACGCCGCGCACGACGTCGCGCGCAACGCCTTCGGCGATCAGCTCGTCGCTGAGCGTCACGTCGAGTACCACGATCGCGTTGCCGGACGCGAGCGGTTCGCAGGCGATGCCGGACTTCGGCTCGAGGCGAAGCTGCCACTCGCCCGATTCCAACACTTGATCGGCGACGCGCACGCGACCGTCGCCCAACTCTTCGAAGCGACTTTCCTTCGCCGCCGCGAGCACGCTCTTCATCGTCGTGCCGAGGCGCGGACCCGCGGCGCGCGCGTTCACCTGCAGCTGGAAGCGCGCCCACTCGGTGATCGACTCGGCGAGGCGGACCGTTTTGACGTTCACTTCGTCGCGCAGCAGTGCTTCGTAGGGCGCTAGCGACGACACGCCCGGCCCCGCGATCGTCATCGCCGCGAGCGGTTGACGCACGCGCACACTCACCTTCTCGCGCAGCGTACGGGCAGCGCTCGCGGCGTCGCGCACGCGGTCCATCTCAGCGACCAGGGCCACGTCCGCGGGCAGCGTCGAGGCATCCGGCCAATCGGCGAGGTGCACGCTCGTCTCGCTGGTGAGACCCCGGTAGATCTCTTCCGACACGAATGGCAACAGCGGCGCGACCGTCTTCGCGAGCGTCACCAGTGCGGTGTAGAGCGTGTCGTAGGCGTCGCGCTTGTCGTCGTCCATGCCGCTCTTCCAGAAGCGCTCGCGACTGCGGCGGATGTACCACTTGGTCAGCGCGTCGAGGAAACCGAACACCTGCGCGCTGGCGCCGCCGAGGTCGTAGGCGTCGAGCCGCGCCGTCACGCTCGCGACCAGCTCGTGCGTCTTCGCGAGCAGGTAGCGATCGAGCAGACCCGGCGCGTCGCTGCGCAGCTTCGCCTCGTAGCCATCCGTGTTCGCATACAGACAGAAGAACGAATACGCGTTCCAGAACGGCAGCACGACGCCCCGCACCACGTCGGCGATCGCCTTCTCGTCGAGCTTCAGGTCGAGCCCGCGCAACACCGGCGACGAAACCAGGTACCAGCGCAGCGCGTCGGCGCCGAGCGTGTCCATGACCTCCAGCGGGTCGGTGTAGTTACGCAGGCGCTTGCTGAGCTTCTGGCCATCCGTGGCCAGCAAAACACCGTGGCAGATGCAGTTCTGGAACGGCGGCTTGTCGAAGAGCGCCGTGCCGAGTACGTGCATCGTGTAGAACCAGCCGCGCGTCTGCGCGACGTACTCGACGATGAAGTCGGCGGGGAAGTGATTGTCGAACCAGATTTTGTTCTCGAACGGGTAGTGCACCTGCGCGAATGGCATCGAGCCCGACTCGAACCAGCAGTCGAGCACGTCGGTGACGCGACGCATCGTGCTGTTGCCGGAGGGGTCGTCCGGGTTCGGGCGCGTGAGATCGTCGATGTGCGGCCGGTGCAGATCGGTCGGGCGCACGCCGAAGTCGCGCTCCAGCTCATCGAGGCTGCCGTAGACGTCGATGCGCGGAAAGCGCGGGTCGTCGCTGCGCCACACCGGGATCGGCGAGCCCCAGAAGCGATTGCGGCTGATCGACCAATCGCGCGCGCCTTCGAGCCACTTGCCGAAGCGGCCGTCGCGGATGTGCTCCGGGATCCAGCGGATCTGCTGGTTCAGCTCGACCATCCGCTCGGCGAACGACGAGACCTTCACATACCACGACGACATCGCGCGGTAGATCAGCGGCGTGTCAGTGCGCCAACAGTGCGGATAGTTGTGGACGATCGTCTGGTGGCGAACGACGTCGCCGCGCGCTTTCAGCGTCTTGATGATTTCGGGGTTGGCGTCGAAGACCTGATGCCCCGCCCACGGCTCGACTTCGTGCGTGAAGCGGCCGGTGTCGTCGATCGGGCAGACGACCGGGATCCCGACCGCGCGACAGACTTCGAGGTCGTCTTCGCCGAAACCCGGGGCCAGGTGGACGATGCCGGTGCCCTCGCCCGTCGCGACGAAGTCCGCGACCAGCACGCGGAACGCGTTCTCGGTGTTCGCGAAGAACGGGAATAACGGGCGATAGGGCAGTGCGCCGAACGCGGCGCCCTTGCGCGTGGCGATCGTCGTCGCGCCGTCGAGTTCCACCGCGAAGCGCTCGCGCGCGTCTTCGGCAATCAGCACGCGACGCTCCCCGAGCTGCACCAGCGCGTAGTCGATCTCGGGACCGACGGCGAGCGCGAGGTTCGACGGCAGCGTCCACGGCGTCGTCGTCCACGCCCAGAGTTCGGTCGGCTGCTCGGAGGTCGGCGACTCGACTTGGAAGCGGATCGTCAGCGCGGGGTCCTGGCGCTCGCGCGTCGAATCGTCGAGGCGCGTCTCGAAGTTCGAGAGCGGCGTCTCGGCCGCCCACGAGTAGGGCAACACGCGCTCGGCCTCGTAGACGAGGCCCTTGTCCCAGAGCTGCTTGAACGCCCAGATGACGCTCTCCATGTACGAGAGATCCATCGTCTTGTAGTCGTTGGTGAAGTCGACCCAGCGCGCCTGGCGCGTGACGTAGCGCTCCCACTCCTGCGTGTAGCGCATCACCGAATGGCGGCAGTGCTCGTTGAAGCGCGCCATTCCGAAGTGGAGGATCTGCGCGCGGCCGCTGACGCCCAGCTCTTTCTCCGCCTCCATCTCGGCCGGGAGGCCGTGGCAATCCCAGCCGAAGCGGCGCTCGACGCGGCGCCCGCGCATCGTTTGGTAACGCGGCACGATGTCCTTCACGAAGCCTGTGACGAGGTGCCCGTAGTGCGGCAGCCCGTTCGCGAACGGCGGTCCGTCGTAGAAGACGAACTCGTTGGCGCCGTCCGGCCCCGAGGGTCGCCGCTCGACCGACTGCTGGAAGATCCCCTCGCGCTGCCAGTAGGCGAGCACGCGCTTCTCGATCTCGGGAAAGCGCGGCTGCGGGTCGACCTGCGGGTAGCGCGGCTCTCTGGGGGCGTCGGGCATTCGTTCCTCGCGAGAAAAGCCCAAGCTAACCCGGCACTTACGCGGGCACAAACGGGACTCGCAGTCAGTCCGGGGTGAACGGCCGTTCTTTGTGTTCATCTCGACCTGGTGAACCTGCGCGAGGGATTGCTCGCGGTGATGCGCGATGCGGACCCAGCCACTGCCGTCCATCGCGATGTGCGGCAGGCACCGTGCCGGCGACATGATCGAACTCGCTGCGGTGCCGGGCGTGCAGGTCGCGGTAGCGGAGCGGATCCCGCAGCGGCGCTGAGCGGCCCGCACGCGCTTTGCGCTTGCTTCTTCACGCTGCTTTCGGATCTGATGGGCCGCTGTCAACGACGGAGGCCTGCTGCAGTGGAGCTGCGCGATCGCATCTGCGTCGTCACCGGCGCCTCGTCCGGCATCGGCGAGGCGACCGCGCGTGCGCTCGCGAAGCGCGGCAACACGGTGGTCGCGGTGGCGCGGCGCGAGGACCGGCTGCGCGCACTCGTCGCCGAGATCGCCGCCGATGCGCCGAAGTCGTTCGCTCTCGCCGGTGATCTCGCCGAGCGCGCGTTCGCAGAGCGGGTCGTCGCGGAGACCGTCCTGCGCTGCGGTCGCATCGAGGTGCTCGTCAACAACGCGGCGATGCCGATGCATAAGCTCGCCTACGACGTCACCAACGAAGACGTCGAGGCGACGCTGCGGCTGAATTTCCTCTCGTGCGTGTGGACGACGCACGCAGCGCTGCCGCACATGCTGCAGCAGCGTGGCGGCGCGATCGTCAACGTGTCGTCGTTCGCGTCGCTCGTGGTGCCGCCGCGTGAGGGCGTCTACGCGGCGTCGAAGGCGGCGCTCGATGCGTGGAGCGAGGGCCTCTGGCTCGACCTCGCCGGATCGAAGATCCACGTCGCGCTCGTCCGCCCCGGCCCGATCGACACCGAGATCTGGCACAAGCGTCAACAGCAGTCTGGCTATCGAGGCAAGCGCTGGCCGGCGACGGCTGTAGCCGACGCGGTGCTCGACGCGATCGAGCGCAACGAGCACGAAGTGATGGTGCCGCATCGCAATGCCGGACTCGTCGTGGCGCGCTGGCTGCGGCGGCTCGCGCCGGGGTTCCTGCGCTGGACGATGGGTCGCATGGATCCGGTGCCCGCGGACGCGATCGCAAGTGCGCGCGAACGCGCGCGGGCCGGCAAGCGAATGGGTCGAGAGTAGAGCGTGCGCAGCAGCGCCGGAGGTGGAGCCGTGGCAGCCATGAGTCGCTGGATCTGGGTGGTCGGGATGGCTCTTGCGAGCGCGGCCGCGAGCGCCGCGCCGCCGCAGGAATTGCTCTACTTCGTCGCGCGCGAGCAGCTCCGCCGCATCGACATCGACAGCATCGATCAGCCTCCGATTCTCGAAGACACACTGATCGGGAGCACCGGCGACGACGCCCACGCCGTGCCGGGTCCGGCGGGCGGCGGCAACGTCAACGGCACGCCGTGCGTGCTGCCGGACGGTGGCCTCGTGATGGGCGAAGACGCCGGTCAGACCGCGATCCCCGCGGGCTGGGGCGTCTTCGAAGCGGACGGCAAGATGATCGGCAAGCTCGTCGCCACCGCGTTCGACTTTCCGGAGCCGGCCGGCTGCGCGGTGGATGCGCAGGGACGACTCTTTACGGTGTAGGTCGGCGCGAAAGGCTTCGGCGGTGGCAACGGTCAGCTGATCCTCTGGTTCCTGCCCTACGAGCGCTTCCCCGGACCCGTCGCAACTGCCGTACTGGCGCACCCAGGTCGTTGCCGGCGGCGCGATTGGCGGGATCATCGCGAGCGCCGCCGTCGACGAGCAGCGCCGCCGCATCTACTTCAGCACCGCACCGGGCCTCGCGGTCTTCACGCCGCAGCGGCCGACGATGCACGCGCTCGACATGGACCGCGGCGCGGTCGTCTGGGACAACGGTAACGCGGCCGGCATCCGCAACGACGCAAGCTACGCGCCCACCACCGCGATCCCCGGTGTCGCGTTCACCGGCTCGATCTTCGCGCCGCAACTACGCGGCTGGGACACAGTCACGGACCCCGGTCCGTTGCGGTATGCCGGCTTCGTCTCCGACGTGCTCCTCACCAATGCGATCGCATCGGCGGCGACGGTAGTGGATGGCACCGTGCTGGTCGGTACCGGCATCGGCGCCCGCAGCGGCGATCCGCACTACGTGGGCGATTCGGTCTCGCGCGAGCCCCGCACGCTCGTCGCGCTCTGCGTGCCCGGGACGAAGGGCTGCGGCGCCTGCCAGAACGGCATCGACGACGACCGCGACAACGTCGCCGACTGGCCCGACGATCCCGGCTGCGCGAGCGCCGACGACGACTCGGAGAAGAGCGCTGACTTCGCCTGTGACGACGGCATCGACAACAACGGCGATGGCGACGTCGACTTCGACGATCCGAACTGCTCGCGCGGCTGGCCGTACTGGGAGGTGACTCCCGAGTGCGGGATCGGCGCGGAACTCGCGCTCGTGTTCCCGCTACTCGGTCTCTGGCGCCGGCGTCTTCCGCGCTGGAACGAGCGCGCAAGCGGGCGGAGCGACTCCGCCCGCTTGCTGCGTGCTGTCAGCGCTCCTCGAATAGCGAGCGGTAGCTGATCCCGGCGATCGCCGCGCCAAGTATTGGAGCGACCCAGAACAGCCACAGCTGCCCGATCGCCCAGCCGCCCACGAAGAGCGCGGGGCCAGTGCTGCGCGCCGGGTTCACCGACGTGTTGGTCACCGGGATGCTGATCAGGTGGATCAGCGTGAGTCCGAGCCCGATCGCGATCGGCGCGAAGCCGGCCGGTGCGCGCTTGTCGGTCGAGCCGAGGATGATCATCAGGAACATGAACGTCATCACGACTTCCGACACGAACGAGGCGGCCAGCGTGTAGTTGCCGGGCGAGTGCTCGGCGTAGCCATTCGCTGCGAAGCCCGATGCGACGAGATCGAAGCCGGGCTTGCCGCCCGCGATCACCGACAGCACGAAGGCCGCGACGATCCCGCCAGCGACCTGCGCGATGATGTACGGCAGCAGTTCGCCGGCCGGGAAGCGACCGCCCGCGACGAGTCCGATCGACACGGCGGGATTCAGATGGCAGCCCGACACGTGACCGATCGCGTAAGCCATAGTGAGGACGGTCAAGCCGAACGCGAGTGAGACGCCGAGCAGACCGATTCCGACTTGCGGGAATCCGGCCGAGATGACCGCGGCTCCGCAGCCGCCGAGCACCAACCAGAACGTGCCGAGAAACTCGGCCGAGGCGCGACTTCCAAGTGACATGCTTTCGATCCTCCGGGGGCACCAAGTTTAGGGGAGCGGCCAGCCTAACCGCGGAAGGGCCGAATGCAGCAAGAAAATGCGGACGAAGTGGGCGATATCCGAGCGGCAGGCGGGGCGATTTACCCTCTTCCTGGAACGCTCGCGCGTACGCTCGCAGCGTGGCGCACGAGCAACTCGTGGAGCGCGAGGAGCGCCAGCGCGAGGCCGAGCAGGATCGGTCCGAGCGCTTCGAGGCTGCTGCGCTGCGCAATGCCGCCGACCACCCAAGGAATCAGCGCCTGCCCGCACGCCGCGGCCCCGATCTGGAAGCCGACACCGTTGGCCGCGTGCTCGCCGCCGAAGCGCGCCGGCGTGGTGGCGATCAGCAACGGGAAGATCGGGCCGGTGGCGAAGCCGATCGCCAGCAGGCCGATCTCGCCGCTCATCGGGAACGGGTCGAACGCGACGAGCGCACTCCCAGCCCCGATCGCCACGAGTGCGATCCGTACCAGCGCATCGATCGGAACGCGATTCGCGACCACGCCGAAGACCACGCGTCCTGCCGTCAGTGCGGTCCAGAAAAGCGTCGACCAGGTCCCCGCCGCGGCGACCGAGACGCCGCGCGCTTCGGTCAAGAAACTGTATGCCCACGCGCCGGCCGAGTGCTCGATGCCGACGGCGAGGAAGAACGCCGCCATGCCGAACCACGCAGCGGGCAATGCGAGCGTCGCGCGATTCGACGCGGGCTTCGCGGTGGGCGTCGCTGCGTGGCTCGCGACGCTCGGCCAGGACGATCGCGTGGCGACGAAACACAGCGCGAGCGCGAGTTGCCCGGCCGCGACCATCCCGTAACCGCGCTGCCAGGGATGGCCCGCCAACAACACGGCGGTCATCAGCGCGGGTCCGCCCGCGGCGCCGACGCCGTAGCAGGCGTGCACCCAGTTCAATGTGCGCGCGCTGTGGTGGGTCGCGACGTAGGTGTTGAGCGCGGCGTCGAGCAGGCCCGCGCCGACGCCCGCGAAGAGCCCGAATCCCACCAGCACCGACCAGGCCGGCGCAAGCGCGTAGCCGAGCAGGCTTGCCGCAGCGGCGAAGCGGCTCGCCGCGAGCACCGCGCCCAGTTTTTGGCGCGCGAGCAGCCGCCCGCTCGAGAAGCTCGCGACGACGTAGCCCGCGGTGGTCGCGACGAGTAGCGGCCCGAGCGCGTCGAGCTCGAGCCCGAAGCGCGCGCGGATCGACGGCCACGCGACGCCGAGCAGCCCGTCGGGCAGACCCAGACTGATGAAGCCGACGTACGAGAGGCCGAGCAGCACGCCGACGCGGCGCTTCGGATGCATCGCGGTCACGGGGCTTCGATGCCGCGTTCTCTCGGATCTGGCAAGGACAGCTCGATCACGCGGCGGCGGCTTCGCGCGCGCTGCCGGATCGGAACTCCGCGCGCATCTGCGTCGCGGTTCGTGTCGAGCCGTCGGGACTCCAGCCGGGCGGTTTCACCAGATAGCCGAGTCGAACCGACAGCGGATTCGGTCGCAGCGCGTCGCGGAATACCGCGATCGCCTCGGAGAACGCGATCGAGAGCGGGTTGTAGGTATCGATGTTCTTGGTGAGCCCGTAGATCGGCTTCTCGCGCTCCGGCTCGAAGGTGCCGAACAGGTGGTCCCACACGATCAGGATCCCGCCGTAGTTGCGATCGAGGTAGATCGGGTTCGACGCATGGTGTACGCGGTGGTGCGACGGTGTGTTGAACACCGCCTCGAGCGGGCCGAGCCGGTCGATCGTCTCGGTGTGGATCCAGAACTGGTAGATGAGGTTGATGCCGTGCACGGTGACGATCATCAGCGGGTCGATGCCGAGCAGCGCGAGCGGCGCCTGGAAGGGCAGGGTCGTCATCGGGATCCACGACTGGCGCAGCGCCGTCGCGAGGTTGTAGCGCTGGCTCGAGTGGTGCGTGACGTGCGCGGCCCAGAGCACGCGGATCTCGTGATGCGTGCGGTGGAACCAGTAGTACATGAAATCGTCGGCGAGCAGCGCGAAGGCCCACGCGAAGGGTCCGTGCCCGAGTCGCAGCGGCGTGATCTCGTAGAGCGCGTAGTAGACGGCGAGCGCCACACCGCCCCACAGCGTGCCGAGCAGCACGCTGCCGACGCCCATCGTGAGGCTCGCGAACGCGTCCTTCTTCTCGTACGAGTCGCGGTGCTGCACGCGCGTAACGATCACTTCGAGCACGAGCATCGTGAGGTAGAAGGGGATGGCGACGTAGGCGAGGTTCACGGCTCGATGACCTCTCCGCTCGCCTGCGGCTCGCTACGCGGGACGAGCGTGGCTCGCGTCTCCAGGCGAGACTCGACGATCTGGCGCAGGAAGGTGGTCAGCACCGCGAGCATCGGCGCGTGGATCGCGTCGTTGCGGCGCAGCGGGCGGCCGATCGCGGCGCCCTGCAGCGCCGAGATGCCGAGGTCGACGAAGGCGTCGAAGCGCGCGTCGTGGGCGGCTTCGGGAAACAGGTCGTGCGCGAGGCGCCGCATGTTTTCGCTGTGGTGCTCGGACACCGGCGCGAGGCGTCGCGCGAGCTCGGCATCCGTGCGCGCGGCGACGTAAAGTTCGAAGGCCGCTTCGAGACGCGGCTGTTGGAACACCATCCAGAGTTGCTGCACGACGACCGCCGCGCGATCGGTGTTCGCGTCGAGCAGCGGCAGCCCGGCGCGGAAGGTGTCGATGAGATTGGCGAAAAGGTGCTCGGCCGTGGCCGCGACCAGCTCCGCCTTGGTGGCGAAGTGCTTGAAGAGCGCGCCCTGCGAAACCCCGGCGCGCCCGCAGACCTCGGTCGTGGTGGTGCCGGAATAGCCGACCTCGATGAGGCTCTCGATCGTCGCGTCGAGCAGGCACTGGCGGGTGGTCGCGCGGCGCTCTCCCTGGGTGCGACGGGGCTGGCGCACCGGACGGGTAAAGGAAAGGGCACGGCCGCGGGCGACCTTCGGCATGGCCGGTACTCTACCCTCGCAGAAAGAAAGTGACAAGTCACTTTCTAAATATCTCGTCGCACCGATGGCCTCAGTCCCTATCTTGGCCCGCCATGTCCGACACCCCGCCCGCTCCGCCCGAACTCGCAGGCTTCCAGAAGCGTCATCTGCGCTCGCTCGCCCAGCGCCTCGATCCGGTCGTCTGGGTCGGCGACGAGGGCCTCTCGGCCGGCGTGCTGCGCGCGTTGCGTGAAGCGCTCGCGGCGCATGAACTGGTGAAGGTCCGGATGCGCGCCCCCGCGGACAAGCGCGCGGCCGCTGCCGAATTTGCCGAGGCGACCGGCGCAGTGCTCGTCGGCCTGATCGGCCACACCGTGATCCTGTACCGCCGGAACCCAGACGCGCCCAAGCTCGAGCTGCCGACGCGCGGCGCGTGACCCGGGCCGCGCGCGCGCGGTCGTACCGCCAATGAAATCCGCTGCGATACGCTGCTCGCGATGCGTTCGATCGACCTCCGCAGCGACACCGTGACGAGGCCCACCGTAGCGATGCGGGAGGCGATGGCGAGCGCCGAGGTCGGCGACGACGTCTTCGGCGAGGACCCGACCGTCAATCGACTCGAAGTGGTCGCGGCGGCGCGCGTCGGCAAGGAGGCGGCGCTCTTCGTGCCCTCCGGCACGATGGCCAACCAGATCGCGATCGGCCTGCACACGCGTCCCGGCGAGTCGGTGTTGGCGAGCCAGGGCGCGCACATCCTTCGCTACGAGGCGGGTGGCGCTGCGGCGCTATCGGGCGTGCAGATCACGACGATCGGCGCGCGCGGCCTCTTCGACGAGGAGGACGTGCGTGCCGCGGTGCTTCCCGCGGCCAACGTCCATTTTGCGCCCACCTCGCTGCTCGCGATCGAGAACACCCACAACGCGTCCGGGGGCCGGATCTTTCCCCTCGCGCAACTCGAAGCGGTGACCGCGGCGGCGCGGGACGAGGGGCTGCGCACGCATCTCGACGGCGCGCGGCTGTGGAACGCGGTCGTCGCGTCCGGCGTCGATGCGGCGCGCTGGGCGGCGCCGTTCGACACGCTGTCGTTCTGCTTCTCGAAGGGCCTCGGCGCGCCGGTCGGCTCGGTGCTCTGCGGTTCGCGCGACGCGATCGCGCGCGCGCGCCGGCTCCGCAAGATGTTCGGCGGCGGCATGCGACAGGCCGGAATCGTCGCTGCGGGTGCGCTGCATGCGCTCGAACACCAAGTCGCGCGACTGGCCGACGATCACGCCAACGCGCGCCGGCTCGCGGAAGGGCTCCAGCACCTCGGCCTGCCGGTCGATCCGCTGCCCGAGACCAACATCGTGATGTTCGAGGTGGCGGACACGATCGGCTTCGCACGCGCCGCGCACGAATGCGGTGTGCTGGTGATTCCGCTCGATCCGGGGCGCTTCCGCGCGGTGACGCATCTCGACGTCACGGCAGGCGACATCGACGACGCGATCTCGCGGATCGCAAAGCTGCTCGACGCGGAACCGGAGCTGCGTCCCGCTGCTTGACGCTCCGGATGATCTGTGGGAAGGTGCCATCGTGACGATTCGAAACGCGCGCGTACAGCTCTGGTGGTGGCGCACTCTCCATTGAGGCGGCTGCCGGTTCGCGTGTGAAGTATTCCAAGGCCGTCTCTCCCGAGGCGGCTTTTTTCGTTGCGCGTGCAGGAGAGTCCCGATGACGGAGGTTCGTAGTTACGAGACGCGGGGCGGCATCGGCGTCGAATGCAGCGTCGAGCCGGTCGCCGGCAAGGCGGCGCTCGACGCGCTGACGGCCGAACTCGATTCGCACCGCGGCGTGCTGCTGGCGTCGAGCTACGAATACCCCGGCCGCTACACGCGTTGGGACATGGGATTCGTCGACCCCGCGTTGGTGTTGGTCGCGCGCGGGCGCAGCGTTGCGATCGAAGCGCTGAACCCGCGCGGCGGCGTGCTGCTGCCGCCGATCGCGCGCATGCTGACGGACCTCGCGGCGCTCGCGACCTTCGAGCAGAGCGACGCAACGCTGCGCTGCACGGTGCGCGAACCCGAGGGCCGCTTCCCCGAGGAAGAGCGCAGCCGCCAGCCGTCTGTGTTCTCCGTGCTGCGCGCGCTGGTGGAACTCTTCGGCTCGGACGCCGATGCGCACCTCGGGTTCTACGGCGCGTTCGGCTACGACCTCGCGCTGCAGTTCGAAGCGGTCCGCCAGCGCCTCGAGCGACCGGCCCGCCAGCGCGATCTCGTGCTCTACCTGCCCGACGAGCTTTTGCTCGTCGATCACCGCCGCGAACTCGCAACGCGGCGCCGCTACGAGTTCCGCAGCGACGGCGCCGCGACGCACGGAATCCCCCGCACCGGCATCGCGACGCCGTATCTCGGTCGTGCCGAAGTGGAACGAGCGGGCGACCACGCGCCGGGCGAGTATGCGGGCGTCGTGCGCGGTGCAAAGGAATCGTTCCGGCGCGGCGATCTCTTCGAAGTGGTGCCCGGCCAGATCTTCTTCGAGGCTGCGCTCGACTCGCCCGCCACCGTATTCGGTCGCCTGCGCGTTCGCAATCCGGCGCCCTACGGCTTCTTGATGAACCTCGGTGAGAGCGAATACCTGATCGGCGCGTCGCCGGAGATGTACGTGCGCGTCGAGGGGCGGCGCGTCGAGACCTGCCCGATCTCCGGCACGATCCGCCGCGGCATCGATGCGATCGAGGATGCCGAGCAGATCAAGTCGCTGCTCGACTCGGAGAAGGACGAGTCGGAGCTGACGATGTGCACCGACGTCGATCGCAACGACAAGTCGCGCATCTGCGAGCCGGGTTCGGTGCGCGTGATCGGCCGCCGCCAGATCGAGCTCTACTCGCGGCTGATCCACACCGTCGATCACGTCGAGGGCACGCTGCGTCCCGATTTCGACGCGCTCGACGCCTTCTTGTGCCACGCCTGGGCGGTCACCGTGACGGGCGCGCCGAAGGCCTGGGCGATGCAGTTCATCGAGGACCACGAGCGCTCGTCGCGCGCGTGGTATGGCGGCGCGGTCGGCCTCATCGGCTTCGACGGAAACCTGAACACCGGTCTGACGCTCCGCACGATCCGCGTGCAGGACGGCGTCGCGCAGATCCGCGTCGGCGCGACGCTGCTCTACGACTCCGATCCCGAAGCCGAGGAAGAGGAGACGCACATGAAGGCGTCGGCGCTGGTGGACGCGATCCGGCGGCCCGACGGCGTCGTGCTCGAGGAGCCGCGCGAGTCGTTCGCGCAGGTGGGTCTCGGCAAGCGCGTGCTGCTCGTCGATCACCAGGATTCGTTCGTGCACACACTCGCCAACTACCTGCGCCAGACCGGCGCCGAAGTGACGACGTGGCGGAGCGGTTTCCCGCACGCCGATCTCGACGCGCTCGCGCCCGATCTGGTGGTACTGTCGCCGGGGCCGGGCACACCGTCGGATTTCGATGTCGCCGGCACCTTCACCGCACTGCGCGCGCGCGGCATTCCGGCGTTCGGTGTATGCCTCGGCTTGCAGGGCCTGGTCGAACAGTGTGGCGGCAAACTGGGCGTGCTCGACTACCCGATGCACGGCAAGCGCTCGTGGATCGACGTGCGCGGCGGCGTGCTCTTCGAGGGCTTGCCGAAGCGCTTCCGCGCGGGTCGCTACCACTCGCTCTACGCACTGCGTGACACGCTGCCCGCGGAACTGCGCGTCACGGCCGAAAGCGAAGACGGCGTCGTGATGGCGCTCGAGCACGTGAGCGAACCGCTCGCCGCGGTGCAGTTCCATCCCGAGTCGATCTTGACGCCGGGCGAACTCGGGCTCCGCCTGATCGCCAATGTGGTCGCGTCGCTCTGCGCGCCCGCGTAGCGGACGCGCAGAGCGGCCCAGCAGCCGACCGAAGCTCGCGGACTCTGGGCGTCGCCGTTACTTCGGCGCCGGCTCCACCTTCACCGCAATTGCCTGCGAGTAGGTGAGCGTCACCAGGTCACCGACTCGCACATGATCGAGCTTGCTCGGGTCCTTCACCTTGATCGGGGTCGATTTCCCTTCGGCGCTCTTCAGCGTGACCATCGAAGCCTTCTTGTCGATCGCTTCGATGGTGCTGGTGACCTCGACCTGGCGCGCCGCGACCGCTCCCGGCTTCGATCCCGGCTCGGCCCTCGCGACCTGCTTGGCGCCGGTGGTCCCGGGCGTCGCCGCGCCGCCCGGCTTGCTCACCTCGTACGCGAGCGACTCGAAGTAGGTCACGACGACCCGGTCGCCCTTCTTCACCTGCGGCAGGTTCCGCACCGACTCGTCGGCCTGCAGCTCGACCAGCTGGCCGTCGGCGTTGCGCAGCGTGACCAGACGCTTCGCGACGTCGATCTTCTCGACTGTCGCGGTCGCGGTGACGGTGCCTTCCGAAATGACTCCGCTCGGCGGCGGCTGCGAACTCGCCGTCTCATGCGTCGTGGAGCATGCCAACGACACCGCACTCAACACGATCGCAAGCATCGACACTACGTTCTTCATGAACCTTCCCCCTTCGTCGTTACAGGCTAGGCGAGCGCCGCGCGCAGCGTAGCCGCGATCTGGTCGGTCGCGACCCGGCCCTGATCGAAGACCTCGAAGAGGCTGACGAAGCCGTGGATCTGGCCGTCGTAGCGCGTGGCGACGGTGGCGACGCCCGCGTCGCGCAGCCGCACCGCGTAGGCCTCGCCTTCGTCGCGTAGCGGATCGTACTCCGCGGTGATCACCGTTGCGGGCGGCAGCAGCGCCAGCTTCTCGGCGCGCAGCGGCGCCGCATACGCTTCGTTGCGCTGCGCCGCGTTTGGAACGTAGTGCGACCAGAACCACTGCATGCCTTCGCGCGAAAGCAGATAGCCGATGGCGTTGTCGCGGTACGACGCCGTGTCGAAGTCATGGTCCGCGACCGGATAGATCAGCACTTGATGGCGCAGCGGCGGTCCGCTGCGATCGCGCGCCATCAGCGCGACGGCCGCGGCGAGGTTTCCGCCCGCGCTGTCGCCCGCGACCGCGATGCGCGCTCCGTCGGCGCCGATCTCGCCGCCGCGTTCGGCGACGAAGCGCGTTGCGGCGTAGCAGTCCTCGGCGGCGGCGGGATAGCGGTGTTCGGGCGCGAGCCGGTAGTCCACCGACACGACCACGGCCTGCGTGCGGTTCGCGAGCGCGCGGCAGAAGTTGTCGTGCGACTCGAGGTCGCCGATCACCCAGCCGCCGCCGTGGAAGTAGACGAGCGCCGGGGCGGGTGTTGCGGCGTCCGCCGCGCGATAGACGCGCACCGGCACCGCGCCGGCCGGACCGGGGATCGTGCGGTTCTCGACGTGCGCGACGGGCTCGGCTGCAATCGGGAGGCGCAGTTTCTCGAACGCGATTCGTGCGTCCGACACTGAGAGCTGATGGAGCTCCATGCCGCCCTGCGCGGCGATCTGATCGAGAATGAGACGAGCCTGGGGGTCGAGCGGCACGCCGCCTCCACTGCGATGGGGAATGCGGCCGACGTTAGGATGCGAGCGTTGCGCGAGTCAACGCCCGGTCCATTCGCGAGTCTGCTGGTGTGAGTGCCGGCTCTCAGCCGGCGACGCGGTTGCGGCCGGCGGACTTGGCTTCGTAGAGGTGGGCGTCGACGGCAGCGAGGAAGTCGGCGGGTTCGCTCGTGTCCTTGCCCATCGCGGCGAGGCCGACGGAGATCGTGACGGGGATCGACTCGCTGCCGGCGCTGAATTCGTGCGCCTCGACGCGCCCGCGCAGGCGCTCGGCGAACGCGCGTGCGGCTTCGAGGTTCGTTTCGGTGAGCACCACGGCGAACTCCTCGCCGCCGTAGCGAGCGAAGCAGTCCTCGCGGCGCACTTGTTCGCGCACCAGCTTTGCCACTTCGCGCAGCACCTCGTCGCCGGTGAGGTGACCGAAGCCGTCGTTCACCAGTTTGAAGTGGTCGAGGTCGAAGAGCACGAGCGAGAGCGGACGGCCGTGGCGCTGGCAGCGCGCCATCTCGCGCTCGAGGAACTCGGTGAAGAAGCGCCGGTTGCTCGCGCCGGTGAGACCGTCCGCGATCATCGTGCGGTAGATCTCTTCGTGATAGAGCGACTCGACGTCCCCGCCGCGCAGATACTTGAAGATTGCAGAGCCGACGCGGATGCGGTCGCCCGCGCGCAGTGCGAACTCCTCGTTCGGCGCGAGCGCCTCGTCGTTCAGCGCGGTGCCGTTGGTCGAACCCAGATCGGTGAGGAAGACCGCACCGTCGCTCTGGCGCAGCCGACAGTGGCGCCGCGACACGGTGTCGATCGGCACCAGCACGTCGCAGTCGCCATCGCGGCCCACGACGATCTCGTCGCGGTCGAGCGACCAGCGGCGGCCGAGGTTCGGTCCGTAGATCGAGACGAGGCACGCCTCGCCGCCGGACGGCGTGATGGCGTCCGAATCGGTGAGCGTGACTCTCGGTGTATCGCGGTCGTTGGGCATGGCGATCGCGTCTCGTTTCGGACGCTCGGCACCGCGACTGAACGGCTCTCGCGTCTCGATCGGGCGCCCCCAAGGGCCTGCGCTCAAGTTGCCGGCGGCGCGATCGCGCGGACTGTCTGCATCAGCGTATAGATCTGCCCGTGCGTGCTGCCGAGCAGCGTTTCGACGAGCAGGCCGTCGGTGTCGCAGCTGCGCGCCCGCTCGATCATGCGCTCGAAGATGCGCGAGAAGTTCTCACTGTGGCGGGTGCGGATCGGCGTGGACCAGTACAGCGCCCACGTCTCCTGTTCCCCGTCGCCCCGGAAGTGCGCACCCATCATCCCGCGGCCGAACACGAATACGTCGCCGTTGCCGAGTTGCGTCCACATCGCGGTGGTCGCCTCGTCCGTCGTGGTGCCGCCGGCAAAAACCGTCTGGCTCGACATGAACAGCAGCCCGAGCGACGTGGCGAGTTGCTGGTGAATCAACTGCGCAAGCCGCAGGAACGCTTCCTGCCGCGCGTGCACTTCGGTCCCGGCGATCGCGCGCGCTTGGACCTCGGCGTGCTCGGAAGCGCGACGCATCTCCTGGTACTGCAGGTTGATCGCGCGACTCGAGCGCTGCAGCTCCTCGCGTTGCAGGAAGAATCCGACCACGAGCCACAGGAACGCGAGCGGTGCGAAGGCCCCTTCGAGGAACCCGCCGACCGACGGCGGGCCTTCTGCGACGAAGTGCTCGAAGCCGACGATCTCCGCGATGTAGTAGAGCTGCATCGCGACCCAGAACGCCGTCAGCGACAGTCCGAGCCACAACAGCCAGGTGGAGTCGCGCGTCGAGGTGAGTTCGTCGAGGTCGCTGCCCATCGGGATCCTCCCTGTTGCGGCGCGATTCAGCTGATCACGGCGAGTTGGCGCGACTGTGCGAGCAGCAGTCCGTCGCGACTCCACACCTCGCCGTCTTCCTCGACGAAGCCCTGCTCTGCGAAGCGCGAGCGGAACACCGCGAGGTAGAAGTCGTCGGGCTTGGCGTTCGCGAGCGGCAGATCGCGGCGGAAGTGGATCGTCAGATCGACGGTCGGCACCGGGCCGGGCCCGTCGGGCTGCTGTGCCCACGCGAAACACGCGGGCGGCCACGCGTCGGTGAACGCGGCAATGAGCGCGGCGTCCGCGACGCGCGGCTCGGCGCTGCGGATCCAGCCGCCGATCAGCGCGCGGTCGCCGCCGGAGCCGGGCGGCGAGCCGACCGCGAAGCGATAGTCGTAGCGCTCGTGCATCGGGATCATGTTGGCAAACGACGAGCACGCCTCTGGCGGCGCAGCGTCGGGCATCGCGGTGTCGTCGAAGCTGGGACCTGCGCGCGGCTTCGAGAACGCACCGAGCGCGAGCGCCAGCACGCGATCGCCCTGCACGAGACGCCCCGAGACGGTGCTGAGTGACCGGCCGACCCGCTCGACGCGTGTCTCGATGCGCACCGGGCCCTCGACGGGCGGGGCGGTGTAGTGGATCGTCAGCGAGCGCGGCGCGCGGTCCGCGTCCACCGAGCTCGCGAGCGCACGCAACACCAGCGCTGCGACGTAGCCGCCGTTGGGTCCGCGCACCACCCACCAGCCGCTGTCGATGCGGCCCTCGTAGGCCGTGACGCCGGCGCTGGCTGCGAGTCTGCGGACCTCGGTGTCGCGGTCGAAGCGCGTCGTCACGGATTGCTGGGATAGCGGACGGCGCGGCCTGGCTGCAAGCAAGCGCGCCGGCGCCGTGCCGAGGATGACGATGCGCGACGAATCGCGCGCGCCGCCCACACGAAGGCCACGACGGTGCATCTGCGCGCCGTGCCGCCTAGGATGCGACGGGGCCAGCACCGGCAGGCGTCCGGGAGGGGGGGGAATTGGTGCAGCCGCATCTCGGTGCTCGTTCGATTCTGCGCGGTGCGGCGTTGGCGTCGTGCGCGCTGCTGCTCGCCGCCTGCGCGTCGCCGCTGGGCGTGAAGCGCATGGACGCGAAGCGCGTGCATCGCGACCTGAGTGTGAATGCGATCGCCTCGGACGAGCCGAGCGCGAGCTCGACGCAGGTGCTGAACCGGCTCGGCCTCGCCGTGCAGTACCGCAAGGATCCCGACGCGGCGCTCGCGGCGCTGCACGCCGGCCTCGCGCCGAGCGGCGACGAGGATCGCGTCTTCGCGCTCGCCGAGCTCTCGTTCCTGAACGGTGAGAAGCGGGGGAATCGCGAGCAGACGCTCGCAGCCGCCGTCTACGCCTACGCATTCCTGTTTCCCAGTGGGCTGGGTACGCCGCCCGATCCCCTCGATCCGCGCCTGCAGATCGCGCGCGACATCTACAACCGGGGCCTCGGGCTGGCGCTCGAGTCGCCGGATCGGCGCGAAGTGGTGCTCGCGGGTGGCAATCACCCGCTGCCCTTCGGCAGCCTGAAGGTGGCGTTCGAGCCGAAGGAGCTGGTCTGGACTGCGGGCTACCAGCTCGCCGACCTCGTTCCGCTGGCGGAATACGAGGTGCGCGGACTGCGCAACCGCTATCGCCAGGCGGGACTCGGCACCGCGCTCGGCGCGTCGCTCGCGCGGATTCCCGGCACGACACAGCCGCCCGGCGCGGAGCTGATTGCGCCCCGCCTTCGCGTGGCGGTCACGGCCTTCCTGCGGATCGACGCTGCGCGCCGCCATCTGAACGACGGTTCGCTGCGCGGGAATCTCGAGCTCTACTCGCAGGACAAGCAGTTGACGCTCGAAGTCGACGGCAAACCGGTGCCCCGCGAAATTGATGCCACCGCCCCGCTCGCCTACATGCTCGAAGGCTCACCCGTCTGGGACTTCGAGTTCGCCGGCTTCCGCTCCGGCGATTTCCTGCCCGGCGGCATCAAGAGCCAGCTCGTCCTGTTGCGTCCGCACCGGCCGGGACGCATTCCGGTGGTGTTGGTACACGGCACCGCATCGAGCCCGGCGCGCTGGACCGAGATGATCAACGAGTTCTCGAACGATCCGACGATCGAGTCGCGCTACGAGGTCTGGCTCTTCATCTACAACACGGGCAACCCGATCGCGTACACGGGTGGCCTGTTGGTGCAGTCGCTGAAGGACGTCGTCGCGCAACTCGATCCGAGTGGCACCGACGCGGCGATCAACAAGATGGTCGTGGTCGGTCACAGCCAGGGGGGCCTGCTCACCAAGCTCACCGCGGTCGACTCGGGCGCGCGCTTCTGGGACAACCTGACGCCGCGCCCGATCACCGAGCTGAAGATCTCGGAGGAAGATCGCGAGCTGCTCCAGCACTCGATGTTCTACGAGCCCCTGCCGTTCGTGCGGCGGGTGGTCTTCATCTCGACCCCGCACCGTGGCTCGTACCTGGCCTCCTTCTCGCTGAGCGGTCTCCTGACGCGTCTGCTCAGCGCACCGCTGCGGCTCACCAGGCTCAGCGTCGATGTGATGACCCAAAACCCGGACGAGATGCTGACCCGCAAGCTCCACCGCCTGCCGACGAGCCTCGACAACATGAAGCCCGGCAGTCCGTTCCTGCAGGCGCTCTCCGAGCTTCCGATCGACCCACGCATCACGGCGCACTCGATCATCTCGGTGAAGGGCGATGGGCCGATCGAGGAGGGCGGCGACGGCGTCGTGAAGTACCAGAGCGCGCACATCGAGGGCGTCGAGTCCGAAAAAGTCGTGCGCTTCCCGCACTCGTGCCAGGCGGAGGCCGACACGATCAACGAGGTGAAGCGCATCCTCAGCGAGAACGCGACGACGCCGTGAGCCCCGAGCTCGCGACCGTGCTGTTCTCGGCGACTCTGTTCGTCGGCATGTTGCTGGCGCTGGTGATCGGGCGGTGGTTCGGTGTGCGCCGGCTCGCGCACGACGCCGAGGGTCCGCGCGGCGTCGCGGCGCGGCTGCGACTCGGGCTCGAGCCGATCGAGAAGCAGGTGCATCACCTCAGGTGCATGGTCTGCGACGGCAACACCGTCGTCACCGAGCATCAGGAAGACTGGCACTTCCCGAGCGGCGAAGTGGTGGAGCTGCCGTTCACGTCGATCCACGAAATCCGCGACGACGGCAAGATCACAGCCTGGCGCGACTATTGGGACTTGCAGACGCTGCTCGGGCGCGCGCCGCAATGGTGGATCCGGCACCTCGCGACGGCGAAACCCGAAGAATGGAAGTAGCCCGCGTCGAAGCGACAGGAGAACGCGATGGAGATTCCCCGATTCGATGCTTCCGCAGCGCCGGAACAGGTGGCCGAGGGGCTCGCGGAGGCGGGCTGCGCGATCGTCGAGCGACTCGCTTCGGCGTCGCAACGCGAAGAGGCGCTCCGCGAGCTGGCGCCGTATCTGGACGCCACGCCGGTCGGCGCCGACGAGTTCGCCGGCCATCGCACGCGACGCACCGGCGGTCTGATCGCGCGCTCGCCGCGCTGTCGCGACTTCGTCGCGCATCCGTTCGTGCAGGACGTGGTGGGTCGCGTGCTGGCACACGCCACCAACTACCAGCTCCATCTGACGCAGATGATCGCGATCGGCCCCGGCGAGCCCGCGCAGCTGATCCACCGCGATCAATGGGCCTTCGACTTCTTCCCATTCCCGTCGGGTTACGAAGTGCAGTGCAACACGATCTGGGCAATGGACGACTTCACCGAGCGGAACGGCGCGACGCGCGTGATCCCGGGCTCCCACAAGCTCGCCGACAAGCTGCAGTTCCAGGCGTCGGACACGGTCCCGGCCGAGATGCCGGCCGGATCGGTAGTCTTCTACACCGGGTCGCTCTATCACGGTGCCGGCGCGAACCGATCGGACCACGTCCGCCATGGGCTCAATCTCACCTACGCAGTCGCGTGGCTGCGCCAGGAAGAGAACCAGTATCTCTCCGTGCCGCCGGAGATCGCGCGCACGTTGCCGGATCCGCTGCTGCGGCTGATGGGCTATGCGCGCGGCGCCTATGCGCTCGG
>CAYGWM010000031.1:38463-43820 GCA_964353555.1 uncultured Spirochaetales bacterium | reverse complement strand
TCGCCGCTCGCCGTAGGCTCGCTACGCGGGAATGGCTTTCAGGGTGCGGGTTGCTATGCGGGAGGAGGGTTCGGCGGGGTTGGTCGCGGGGGGGGGCGCTTGCTCGTTACGGCCCAGAGCGAGAGCAGCATCTTGTAGACGTAGTAGAGCGGCTTCCAACCCGAGTGCAGCGTCGAGGCGCGAACGGCAGGCGCCATTCGAACGGCCACTTCGCGAATCCGCAGTCCGGAGCGCGCCGCGACCAATCGCACGTCGACGTCCGGGTAGTCGGTGGGAAACCAGTCGCCGGCGTAGAGCGCGAGCGCGCGCCGGTTGAGCGCCTGGAAGCCCGACGTGGGATCGGTGAGATCCAGCTTCGCGAGCCGTCCGAGGGCGCGGATCAGTTGGCGTCCGGTGCTGCGCAGCGCGCCCATCTCGTAGCCAGAAGGTGCGAGGAAACGCGAACCGATCGCGACGTCGCAGTCGCCGCTCGCGAGCGCGGCGACCAGTGCGGGCACTTCCGCCGGCAGGTGCTGGCCGTCGGCGTCCATCTGCACCACCCACGGCGCGCCGCATTCGAGCGCGTACTTGAAGCCGGTCTGCAGCGCCGCGCCGTAGCCGAGGTTGTACGGATGGCGCAGTACGCATGCGCCGCTCTGCGCAGCGATCTCCGCCGTCGCGTCGGCCGAGCCGTCGTCGATCACCACCAGATCGTGGTCGGGCAGCGTGAGTCGCAATTCGGCGAGCAGCGCTGGCAGCCGCGCGGCCTCGTTGAATGCGGGAATCACGACGCAGGGTCGTGCGCTCACGCTGAATGCTCCCAAGCGATCGTCAGGTAGTGATTCGCAAAGCCGTGGCGCAACGTCGTGGCGATGCGCTTCCCGAGCGCGCCCGGATGCGACAGGTAGTAGCCGGGAAGGTTCGGCCGCAGCTTCGCCTTCGTGAAGCGGCGACCGCGCCACGCACCGCCGATCGCAAGCCGTTGCACTTGCTGCAAGCGCTCTACTTCGCGCAGGCCGTGGCGCTCGCCGAAGGCGGCAAACGACGCCGCGTCGAAGTCGTGGAGATGGTGCGGATTGAGATCGACCGACGGCGTCGTCGGAACCGACGCGACGAGGCGCCCCCCGGCGCGCAGCAGCGACGCGAGCTTCGCGAAGAGCGCCGTCGGGTCGGGCACGTGTTCGATCGTTTCGAGGCTCACGATGGTGTCGAAGCCGTCGGCGTCCTCGAAGCGCAACGCGTCGCTGGCGAGGAAACGCACCCTCGGGCCAGCGTAGTGGGCGTTTGCGTAGGCGACCGCATCGGGCGACACGTCGACGCCGACCGCCGGTCCGAGCGCGGCGTTACTCGCGAGCAGGTGGTGCGTGCCGTAGCCGACGCCGCAGGCGAGATCGAGCAGGCGCCCCGGCTTCGCGACGCGGGCGGCGAACGCGTAGCGCGCGAGGTGCAGTGCGAGCGTCTCGCGCGCGGCCGGATCCTGCGGATCGAGGGCGTCCGGGACCAGGCGCTCCAGGCTGTCGGGGTCGAGCGACATCGGCGCGGGAGCCTATCGGCTGACCCATGCGGGTTGCCACGATAGAACGCGCTGCCCCCCGCTCTGCGTGAGAGAATCCGCGCGATGCGACGGCTCGTGGCGGGTGTTTCCTACCTGCACAACGAGGCCAATCCCGAGAGGCGCCTGACTGTTGATCGCCGGCTTGCGCGCGCTCGTGCGGCGCACGGCCAGCGGCTAGGTTCGCAGAATCCATGCGACCGGGGGAACGCCATGAACAGTTTTGGAACTCTTCGGACGCTGCGCAGCGGGGGTCGCGACTACGAAATCCATTCGCTCCCGGCGCTCGCCGCGCGCGGCCTCGCGGTCGATCGGCTGCCGTTCTCGCTGCGCATCCTGCTCGAGAACCTGCTCCGCAACGAGGACGGTCGCAACGTCACGCCCGATTCGATCGAAGCGCTGGCGCGCTGGGATGCCAACGCGCAGCCCGAGCGCGAGATCAGCTTCCTGCCGGCGCGCGTCGTGCTGCAGGATTTCACCGGCGTGCCGTGCGTGGTGGATCTCGCTGCGATGCGCGACGCGATGGCCGCGATGGGCGGCGACCCGGACAAGATCAATCCGCTGCAGCCCGTCGAACTGGTGATCGACCATTCGGTACAGGTCGATGCGTTCGGCACGCCCGACGCGCTGCGCACGAACGTCGCGCGCGAGTTCGAGCGCAATCGCGAGCGCTACGTGTTCCTGCGCTGGGGCCAGTCGGCGCTCGACGGCTTCAAGGTCGTCCCGCCCGGCACCGGCATCGTGCACCAGGTGAATCTCGAGTATCTGGCGCGCGTGGTGATGGCAGCGGAGGGACCGGCGGCCAACAGCGGTGTGCCCCAGGCGTATTTCGACACGGTAGTCGGCACCGACTCGCACACGACGATGATCAACGGACTCGGCGTGCTCGGCTGGGGCGTCGGCGGCATCGAGGCCGAGGCGGCAATGCTCGGGCAACCGGTTGCGATGCTGGTGCCGCGCGTCGTCGGTGTGAAGCTCGACGGCAAGCTGCGCGAGGGCGTGACCGCGACCGACCTGGTGCTGCACGTCACCCAGCTGCTGCGCAAGCACGGCGTCGTCGGCAACTTCGTCGAGTTCTTCGGCGCCGGCATGGCGGCGCTGTCGCTGGCCGATCGCGCGACGATCTCGAACATGTGTCCCGAGTACGGCGCCACCTGCGCGATGTTCCCGGTCGACGCCGAGACGCTGCGCTACCTGCGGCTTTCGGGTCGCAGCGACGCGCAGGTGAAACTCGTCGAGGCCTACATGCGCGCGCAGGGCGTCTTCCACGACGCGTCGACTCCGGAAGCCAGCTACTCGGAGCGCCTCGAGGTCGATCTCGCCAGCATCGAGCCGAGCATCGCAGGGCCGAGCCGTCCGCAGGATCGCGTCGCGCTGATCGATGCGAAGGCGTCGTTCGCGAGCGCGCTTCCCGGTCTGTCGAAAGGCGTCGCGGCCGATGCGGCGATCGAGATCGACATGGACGGAGCGCACGCGACGCTGCGCCATGGCTCGGTCGTGATCGCGGCGATCACCAGCTGCACCAACACCTCGAATCCGAGCGTGATGCTCGCAGCCGGGCTGCTGGCGAAGAAAGCCGTTCTGCGCGGGCTCGAAACGCCGCCGTGGGTGAAGACGTCGCTCGCGCCGGGATCGCAGGTGGTGACGGCGTACCTGAAGGAAGCGGGCGTTCTCTCGTATCTCGAACAGCTCGGCTTCGATCTGGTCGGCTACGGCTGCACCACTTGCATCGGGAACTCCGGGCCGCTGCCCGACGCGGTCCAGCAGGCGATCGACCGCGGCAAGCTGGTGGTGTGTTCGGTGCTGTCGGGCAATCGCAACTTCGAGGCGCGTGTGCACGCCTCGGTGCGCGCCAACTACTTGATGTCGCCGCCGCTGGTGGTGGCCTACGCACTCGCGGGTCGCATGGACATCGACCTCGCGACCGAGCCGCTCGGCACCGCGAGCGACGCTACGCCCGTCTACCTGCGCGACATCTGGCCGACCACGCGCGAGATCGCGGACGTGGTGGCGTCGAGCGTCGGCTCGGGCCTGTTCCGCAAGACCTACGACGACGTCTTCCGCGGCGACGAACTGTGGAGCGGCCTGCCGGTTCCGGCCGGCGAACGCTTCGCGTGGGAGGCCGCTTCGACCTACGTGCGCAAGCCGCCGTACTTCGACGGCATGCCGCGCGAGGCGCCGTCGCACGTCGAAGAGATCCGCGGCGCGCGCGTGCTCGCCTGGCTCGGCGACAGCGTCACCACCGATCACATCTCACCGGCCGGCAGCATCGGCAAGGAAACCGCGGCGGAGCTGTACCTGCTCCAGCAAGGTGTCGGGAAGGGCGATTTCAACTCGTACGGCTCGCGGCGTGGCAACCACGAGGTGATGGTGCGCGGCACCTTCGCGAACGTGCGGCTGCGCAACCAGCTCGCGCCCGGCACCGAGGGCGGCGTCACCGTCCACATCCCGAGCGGCGATCCGATGTCGATTTTCGACGCGTCCGTGCGTTACCGCGCCGAAGGCGTGCCGCTGATGATTCTCGCCGGCAGGGAGTACGGCTCGGGCTCGAGCCGCGACTGGGCCGCCAAGGGCCCCGCGCTGCTCGGCGTGCGCGCGGTGATCGCGGAGAGCTACGAGCGCATCCACCGCTCGAACCTGGTCGGCATGGGCGTGCTGCCGCTGGAGTTCGAGGCGGGCGCGAGCGCCGCGTCGCTCGGCCTCAGCGGTCGCGAGCGCTTCGACATCCTCGGGCTACGCGACGCGGTCGCGACGGGCTTCGCCGGCGGGCGTCGGCTCACCGTGCGCGCCACGCGCGATGACGGCAACACGACCGAGTTCCCCGTCCGTGCGCGCATCGATGGCCCGACCGAACTCGAGTACTATCGCCATGGTGGGATTCTGCTCTACGTGTTGCGTTCGCTGCTGAGCTGAGGACGACGGGTGTGGTCCGCTGATTGGGTCCGTCGCGTCCGAGCCGTTCGAACGGCCTGTCCGATTTCAGAACAGTGGATCTCGGTTCTGATGATCGCTCGGGCGGACACCGGACCCAATCCGCGGACCACGACCAATCGCGTCCGCTGTTCCGGGAGGCCCATGCGACGCATCCTTCTGGTCTTCGCCTCACTCGCGCTGCCAGCTCTTGCTGCAGCCAGCGAGGTTGGCTGTCCCGCGCGGGTCGTGACGCCGAGCGCGGTCGCCACCTTTTACGAGCCGTCCGGCGAGGGCGCATGCTCGCTCCCGACCTCGTCCGGCGAGCCCGTCGTGGCGATCGCCAGCGCGGATTATGCCGGCTCCGAGATGTGCGGGCGATGTCTGCGCGTCACCGGTCCCGAAGCCACCATCGACGTACGCGTCGTGGACGAATGCCCGACCTGCGCGTCGGGGCAGCTCGATCTCCGGGGCGCCGCCACCTTCGATCTGATCGCGAACCCGATCGACGGAATCGTTCCGATCTCGTGGGAGACGATCGCCTGCGACGTCGGTGCCGAGACGATGGCGATGCAGTTCGAAGGCAGCAATCCGTACTACCTGAAGGCGCAGGTCCAGAACCATCGGCACGGCATCGCGGCGGTCGAGGTCGAGACCGGACCGAGCTGGCTCGCGATGAGCCGTACCATCGACGACCACTTCGAGATCGTCTCGGGCACGGCGTTCCCCGCGTCGGTCGGCTTCCGCATCACGGACGTGCATGGCCAAATCGTCGAGACGCAGCGTGTCGGCGTCGTGAACGACCTGCCAGAGGACACCGGCGTGCAGCTCGCGCAGTGTCCGGAGCCGGAGAGCACGCTCGCGAGTGTCGTCGCGCTCGGAGCGGTCGCGGCGCTCCTCCGACGCCGCTAGCGCG
>CAYGWM010000031.1:9189-38363 GCA_964353555.1 uncultured Spirochaetales bacterium | reverse complement strand
GCGAGTGTCGTCGCGCTCGGAGCGGTCGCGGCGCTCCTCCGACGCCGCTAGCGCGGGCGTCTCGACTGGCAGCGGTTCGCGGATCTTCGGGTTCAGCTGCCGCTCCCGCGTCCCCGACGGTCCGGATCTGGAGGGCGCCCGGGGCGGGCAAGTGCAGCGACTGTCAACGCCAGATGGAACTCGCTCATGGCGCTGCCGCTGCGGGTGCTGACTCGGTGGCGTTCTCGAGCAGGATGCGCCGCACCTCCTGGATCGCCTGCGGCGTCGTCTGCACCGAATGGCCGGAGCGCGGCACCACCAGCTCGGACTCGACGCCTTCGATCGAGGCGCTCGCGAAGCACACCACGCCGTCGCACTGTCCATCGGGCGGCAGATCACCGCGCACCGGGATGATCGAGTGCGCGGCGATTCCCGGCGCGATCGGCAGGCCCGACAGCGTCTTCAGGAACCAGTTGTTCGACGCCATGTTGTCGAGGCTGGTCGGCAGTCGTTGGAGGGAGCGGGTTGCGAGAGCGTCGCTGCTGAAGAGGTCCACCGAGAGCTGCAGCAGGTGCACCGGCATCTTCACGAGGCGCGACACCCAGCGGGCCGGACTGAAGTCCGACAGGAAGCTGCCGCGATGTGGTGTCGACAGGAAGACGACGCGGCGCACGAAGGGCAGCGGCTGGTAGAAGAGCGACCGCTCGAGGAGCGCTCGGGACTCCGCACGCAGCTTCGTCTCGG
This sequence comes from uncultured Spirochaetales bacterium, assembly GCA_964353555.1. Taxonomy (GTDB): domain Bacteria; phylum Myxococcota_A; class UBA9160; order UBA9160; family PR03; genus PR03. The sequence goes on along the minus strand of CAYGWM010000031.1, from coordinate 37,640 downwards.
CGAACGGACGTCGCCCGACATTCGCCCAGAAGGCGTCGCCGCTGTCGACCGCGGTCAGCTTGGTGAGCAGGCCTCCCTGGCTGTGCCCGATCACGACCATGTGACGCAGTGCCGCGTCCTGGCCCTGCGGATCGAGCGTGGCGACGACGTCGCGCAGCGTCTGCGTCAGGATGCCGGCCGAGTACGGGATCGGGTTGCCGGTGTTGTAGAGGAACAGCCAGATCTGATAGCGAGGGCCGATCTCGGGATCGTTTTCGAGCTCGTTCACCATCTCGGCCCACGTCGCCGGGCTCGAGAAGGTGCCGTGCACCAGTACCACAGGAATGCGATTCGGCCGGAACGGATGCAGGAAGATCAGCCGATCGGTCTGGCCGACCCCAAGCAGGAAGTCGCCGAGGCGGAAGCCCGCGAGGCCGAAGTCCCAGATCGGCGAGCCCTCGAGCGCGAGCGCGAGCGCCGAGCTCCTCTCGATCTCGAGCGGCACCGGACGCCCTTCGACGAGCAGCTCGGGCCGCTCGTCCTCGGAGTAGAGCTCGATCCGCCCGACCACGCGGCCCGACGCCAGCGCGGCGCGTGCGTCGTCGATGCGCAGAAACGCGGTGACGGGCACGCGAAGCGCCGGCGGAATGTGGCTGGCGCCGGGCGGCTGCGTGACGCCGGCCGGCTCGCCGAGCGCCGCGGCCAGCGGCGCGCCGACGCCCGGATGGCGGTAGCGGTTCGCGAGTCCCCGTACGCGTAGCCCGGAGACCGGTACGAAGTCCTCGAGGTGCCAGCCCGCCCAGGTCGTCTCCCCCGGCGCGATCGACACGTCGATCGTGCCGAACGGCAGCGTGCGGCGGGCGTTCTCGAGCTCGACGACGCGGCCGTTGGCGCTGGCAAGGCCCAGCGCCAAGCCGCGGTTGTAGAGATGGCGGGCGATCTGGGTGCGCGGGTCGAAGGCGTCGGGCGGCGCGCCGTCTGGGCCTGGAAACAAGAAAGCGTAGGCGTAGACGGCAGCGGCCAGCGCCTGGTCGTTGCGGCCGGTTCGCTCGGCGCGCAGGAAGGAGAGCTCGGAGAGCGCAAAGAGCCGATCCGCGTCGCCGGAACGGGCGAGGCCGGCGTGAAGCTCCGCGATCACGGCGTCGGGCTGGCTCTCGAAGCGCCGGCGCAGCCCCTGACGGGTCAGCAGCTCCTGGGTTGGCGCGCTGGGGCTGCCGGTCGAGAGGGCGCTCGCCACCAGCTCGCGGTGGACGCTGCGCGGAGAGGCGCGATCGACGCCGACCGGTGTGGCGCAGCCACTGGCGATCGCGGCGCCGACCAAGAGGGCCGAGATCGACAAAACTCGCATCAGCGCTGCTGCGTATGAGCGGTTCAAACGGGCCTTGACGGAGCCGCTCAGACCACAGCGTCGCACTTCGCCGCGAAGACGAAGTCGCTTTCCGTGAGTCCGTCGATCTTGTGCGTCCAGATCGTGACGCGCACCTTGCCCCACGCGAGCGCGATGTCGGGGTGGTGGTTCTGCGCTTCGGCCAGCTCGCCGACGCGATTCACGTAGGCGAGCGCCGTCGCGAAGTTCGGGAAGCGGAACTCTTTCTCGAGGTGGTGCTCGCGCTCGATCTTCCAGCCGTTGCCGTCCGGCCCGAGCTGGTGCTGGAGCACGAGCAGCGCGGCGCCGTGCAGCGGCGGGACGCCGCCTTTGCAAGGCACACACTCTCTGGCGGCGAGATTGGTCAACGGCGTGGAGGCCGACCGGAGGTCGACCGACGCGCAGCGAGGCGGAGCCGAGCGAACCGCATCGGGACGGCGGCGCTAGAAGAGCGGGCCGCCGTCGTCGGGCGCGTAGGCAGAGAGTTCGCACGCGAGGTTGATCACCTCGACGGCGGGGCGCTGCCAGGTCGCGCTCGCTTGGGCAGGGGTCTCGGTGCGGTCGGTGATGCGGTCCATGGGAGCCTCCAGACGCTGTGCGCCCTGGGTAGCACTGGCTCAGCGCAACAGCACGTCGCAGACGAAGCGGATGCGCTGCACCAGCCGCCCGAAGGCGTTGTGGTGGATGTTCTTGCGCAGTCGCACCAGCAGCCGGCGCTCGATCGCGTAGCGATTCCACGGGCGGGCCTTCTTCATGCCCGTGGGCGTCACCGCGCCGAGCTGCAGGGCGATGCCGGCGCGCGGGTAGCCCCAGGTTTCGAGGTCTTCGTCGAGCAGCCGGTCGAGGATCTGGCGCGCCTGCGCGAGCTTCGTCGGATCGTCCGCCATCTCGGCAGCCCATCTTGCGACGTACTTTGTGGTCGGCCGTGTCTCGTTGCCGACGGTGATCGGATCGCCGAGGCCCGCCGCGACCTTCTTGGGCGCTTCGCCCGCGCTGCCGTAGTCGACCATACGCGGATCGAAGTCGATGCCGAGGAATTCGCAGACGCGGCGCATCTCCGCTTCGGGTTGCTTCACCAGCGTCTCATAGCGGACGTGCAGCAGCGGCACGGGCGATTCGCGCAGCAAGCGTGCGATCGCCGGCACGTAGCGCTCGATCAGCGGGTTGTTGTGGTGCGCGGCTTCGTGGTCGCCGTCGAAGAACGACTCGACGTACGACGACCACACCGCCAGCGGGTGGCGCGTCAGCACGATGAATCTCGCCTTCGGGTAGAGCTTCGCGAGGAAGTCGAGCACCAGCGCGTAGGCGGGCGTCTTCTCGAGCAACAGCTTGCGGCCCGACGCTTCGAGCAGGCGCTGGTACACCGCGTCGCTGCACGCGCGCATCGCGGCGAGGTAGTCGGCTTCGCCGCCCGGCAGCGCGCGCACCAGTTCGTGCGCACCCTGACGCGTGATGATCGGGTCATACGGCGCCTTCTCGACGTTGCCGTAGAAGCCGAGATGCGCGAGCGGCGTCAGCAGGTGCGTCTCGGGCGGCGCGAAGATCGCGGAATGCGCGCCCAGCATGCGCGCCGTCAGCGTCGATCCGCTGCGTGGCGAGCCGATCAGGAAGACGAGTCGTTCCTGCATGGACATTGCGTGAGGATCAACCAGGCAGGGCGTTGTGCTGCGCGACACTGCCGTACCAGCGTCCCGATTCCTTCAGCGTTCGCTTGCCCGTCGCGAAGTCGACCCAGACGATGCCGAAGCGTTGCTCGTAGCCCTCCGCCCACTCGAAGTTGTCGAGCAGCGACCAGGCGTGATAGCCGCGCACGTCGGCGCCCGCGTCGATCGCGCGGTGCACGCCTTCGAGATAACCGGCGTAGAACGCGGTGCGACGCGTGTCGCGCACGACTCCGTTCGCGTCGGGCCCGTCCGCGTACGAGCAGCCGTTCTCGGTGATCTCGATCACCGGCCGGTCGTAGTCGCGCGTGATGCGAACCAGGATGTCGTGCAGCGCGTTCGGCCAGACCTCCCAGCCGAAGTCGGTCTTCGGGCCGGCGTCGCCGCCCATGCCGCCGACCGGCAGCGCGCCGAGCGACAGAGGCCCGCCGTCCGCGGGCGTCGCTGCGACGATCGTGCGCGTGTAGAGGTTGATACCGACGAAATCGAGCGGCGCCTTCATGCGCTCGAAGTCGCCGTCCTTCACGCCCATCGCCCCCTCGGGCAAACCGTTCGGATGCGCTTCTGGATAGGTCCCGCGCAGCGACGGCTGCAGGAACCACTCGTTCATGAAGCGGTGCCAGCGCTCGCTCGCGGCAATGTCTTGCTGCGAATCCGTGCGCGGCTCGCAGGCGGTCATGTTGAAAGCGGTGCCGATCGTGAGATCGCGCTGCGCCGCGCGCATCGCGCGGAACGCGTCGCCGTGCGCGAGGTTCACCGTGTGCGTCGCGCGCAGGAAGTTCTCCGGCTCGCGGCGGCCGGGCGCGTGGATGCCGATCAGGTAACCCATCGTCGTAAAAATGTTCGGCTCGTTGAAGATCATCCAGCTCTTGCAGCGATCGCCGAGCGCGCGCACGACGATCTCCGCATACTCGGCGAAGCGACCCGCGAGATCGCGGTTCGGCCAGCCGCCTTCGTCTTCGAGCGCCTGCGGCAGATCCCAATGGTAGAGCGTGGGGAAGGGACGGATGCCGGCTTCGAGCAACGCGTCGATCAGCCGCGCGTAGTAGTCGACACCCGCGACGTTTGCAGTGCCGCGGCCGGTCGCCTGGATGCGCGGCCAAGAGAGCGAGAAGCGGTAGCTGTTGAGTCCCATCTCGCGCATCAGCGCGATGTCTTCCGGGAAGCGGTGATACGAGTCGCACGCGACGTCGCCGGTGTGTCCGCTCTTCACGTTGCCGGCCGTGTGCGAGAAGCGATCCCAGATCGACTCGCCCTTGCCGCCCTCCTGCCACGCGCCTTCGATCTGGTACGACGCGGTCGCGGCGCCCCAGCGAAATCCCTTCGGAAACTCGAGCCCGGCCATTACGGCTTTCCCTTCAAGGCTTCGAGCACCTTCTCCGGGTGGGCTTCCGCCTTCGGGATGCGCGCCCAGTGCTTCTTCACCTTGCCGTCCGGGCCGATCCACACCGTCGAGCGGATGATGCCGGTGACCTTCTTGCCGTACATCATCTTCTCGCCGAAGGCGCCGTAGGCCGTCATCACCTTCTTGTCGGGATCGGAGAGCAGCGGGAACGGCAGCTTGTACTTCGCGACGAACTTCGTGTGCGACGCGCCCGAGTCCGGCGACACGCCCACCACGATTGCGCCGAGCTTCTGGATCTCCTTCCAGAAGTCGCGGAAGCCGCAGGCTTCCTTGGTGCACCCGGGCGTGTCGTCCTTCGGATAGAAATAGAGAATCAGGTCCTTGCCGGCGAAGTCGCTGAGCTTCACGGACTTGCCGCTGGCGTCTGTGAGCGTGAATGCGGGCGCCTTCTTGCCTTCTTCGATGGCCATTCAATTTCTCCAGCGGTTCTGCGAGCTGGTGAGCTCCGGTTCTCGACGAGAGGCGCCCGCGATGCGACGAGGCTCGCGAGGCATCGGCGGGCATACTAGCCCGATGAACTCCGCTCGCCTGCCGTCTCAGCAGGCCTCGCTCGCCGAGCGCGTGAAGGCGCTGGCGCTCGCGCTCGGCTTCGATCGCGCCGGCATCGCGCCGCTCGCGACGACGCGCGAGTCGGCCTTTCTTGCCGACTGGATCGCGCGCGGCCATCACGGCGAGATGGCGTACCTCGCCCGCGACATCGACAAGCGCGTCGACCCGACGCTTCTCTTCGAAGGCGCGTGCAGCGCACTGGTCGTCGCGCTCGTTTACGACTCCGGCAAGGAATCCGCGCCGCGTCCCGGGCAGGGCCGGATCGCGAACTACGCCGGCGGCGACGACTACCACGACGTGATGCGCGAACGGCTGCGCACCGTCGGCGACGCGCTCGAGCCGCTCGCGCAGCGCGCCGTCCGCTGGCGCGCCTACGTCGACACGGGGCCCGTGCTCGAGCGCGTGCTGGCCGCGCACGCGGGCCTCGGCTGGATTGGCAAGAACACCTGCCTGATCGACACGGAGCTCGGTTCGTACTTCTTCCTCGGCGTGCTGATCACCGATCTCGATCTCGCCCCGGATGCGCAGCGCACGGATCACTGCGGAAGCTGTCGGGCGTGTCTCGATGCCTGCCCGACCGATGCGTTTCCCGAGCCGCACGTGCTCGACGCGACGCGCTGTCTCTCGTACACGACGATCGAGCTGCGCGGCGCGATCCCCGAGCCGCTGCGCGCAGGGCAGGGCGACTGGGTCTTCGGCTGCGACATCTGCCAGCAGGTGTGCCCGTGGAACTCGCGATCGCGCCGCGCGATCCCGCCCGACGGCGGCGGGATGCGCGCGCGCCTCGCGCCGCGACCCGAATGGGTCGCGCCGACGCTCGCGTGGCTGCTGGCTCTCAGCGAAGACGCGTGGCGGATCGCGACGCGCCGCACCGCGCTGCGCAGGACGAAGTTCCGCGGCCTCGTGCGCAACGCGCTCGTCGCGGCGGGCAACGCGCGCGACCCGTCGCTGATTGCGCTGATCGAGCGGCACGCACAGGGCGGGGACGAGTTGCTGGCGGAACACGCGCGCTGGGCGCTGGCGCAGCTCGCAGCGGACCCGGCGGAATAGAGCGCGCCACGCGCGCCTCTACACCGCTGCAATCCACCCCATCGCCCCGGCTTCTGCTACGCGCGACTGGTGCGGGTGGAACATGTAGCGCCCGCGCCGTGGCAGCCGGAACTCGAGGATCGCGCGTTCGGCGGGGCCGAGCGTCACGACGTCGCTGTGGTCGTCGGGCTCCGCGCGTGTACCGGAGCGGAACACGTCGAAGGTCTCGGCGTGCAGATGGAACGTGATCGCGGGCTCATGGAAGGCCAGATTCACCAGGTGGATCCGCACCAGTTCGCCGACCGGAACCTTGATTGGGTGTCGCGCGTAGAGGCCCGCGATGCCGTTCCAGCCGAACAGCTCATCGCGGCCGTCGCCGTTCGTGTCGAAGCCGCAGAGCGCGAGCACCAGTTCGTGCGCCGGCGGGCGACCGCCGGGCGGATCGACGATCAGCGTGCCGTAGAGGCCGCGCGCCAGATGATCCGAGACCGGCATCGAGTGACAGTGATAGGGGTGGACACCACGGGGCTCGGCCGCGAAGCGGTAGGTGGCTTCGCCGCCGACGGGCACCGGCTCCCAGCCGTCCTGCTCGACCGCGTGGCGGCCGTGAAAGTGAACGTTGTGCGGCGCGGTGCCGAGGTTGCGGAAGCGCACGACGAGGGTGTCTCCCTCGGTGGCGCGCAACACCGGCCCCGGGATGCTGCCGTTGTAGGTCCAGGCCGGGAACACGACACCGTCGGCGATCTCGATGGGCTGCTCGCTCGCCCAGAGCTCGAGCGCCCGCTCGCGCGGTGGGCCGACCACGAAGGGCGGCGGCCGGAGCAGGGCTTCGCGGGCCGCGACGTCGAGATGCTGCGGGGGCGCGATGTCCTGGTGATAGCTGGCCGGGGCGTGCAGATGGGGCATCGCGATGGCCGGCGCCGCATCCGCGGTCGGGACGCCGTCGACGCCGTAATGCGTTGATCCGGCATCCTTCGGGCCGGCGTCGCCGGCGCTTGCGCCCTTCCCCTGCCCGAAACACCACGCGGCGAGCGCTCCCGTCGCCTGCAACAGCTCGCGCCGCCCGATCGGCATCAGCCGAGACTCACGGCGCTGAGAGCCGCGGAGACGAGGCTCGTGATCCAGAGGAGCACGCCCAGCAGCACGACATAGCGCCGCGTGCGGCGGCCGTCGCGGCCGCGTGTCACGCGCAGGCCGGTCCAGCACACGAGCGTCAGGATCGGAATCCAGCTGCCGTAGCGGTCGAGGGCGCCGCCGCTCCGGCTTCCGAGCGCGGCTTCGATCGCGCGCGCCTCGACGGGGACTTCGATCTTCTCGAGATCGAGGCTCACGCGCGAGAACACGTCGACCGCGGGCACGACCGGCGCGCCGGCTCCGCCCGGCATCGACCGCTGCGGCGGCGGCACCGGCTGCGCGCGCGAATCGCCGTGGGGCAGCGCGTCGCGCAACGCGAGCACGACGCGTGCGACGAGCCCCGCGGTGACGCCCCAGTCGAACGCCAGGCGCGGATGGAAAGCGGTGCCGCACGGCAGCAGCTGCTCGACCAGTGGCGGCGCGGCGCTGTCGTACTCGTTCGCGGAGAAGCAGTTGTCGGGCGTGCCCGGGCTCCCGATCGCGAGGTCGGCGCGCCGGGAGCCGAAGACGCGATTGCCGCGCACGACGTTGCTGCGCGCGGCCCACGGATTCTGATGCCACATCGCGGTGACGAGGATGCCGTGCGCGTCGTGGTCGACCACCAGGTTTCGCTCGACCACGTTGTCGCTGCCGCCGAGCAGCACGATGCCGTTGCCGAGCGCGGGCGCTTCGAGCATGCGCGAAGGCGCGTTGGCGTTGTTGTTGTCGACGATCAGGTTGGCCACGATCGTCGTGCCGCGCTGCGGCGCGAGCAGCTCGGAATCGAGCGTGTTGGGCGCGATGCCGGCCTGGTTGTGCCGAAAGATCGAACGGCGGATGTACAGCTCACCGCCCGAGTTGGTTCCGGAATAGCCGAGGGCATTGTTCTCCGAGACGAGGTCGGTGAGCACCGTTCGACACGGCTGGCACTGACCGATGTAGAAGCCGGAATCCGGCGAGCCGGAGGCGTAGGAGTGCTCGAAGAGCCCATCCTGCGAGTCGAAGGCGTAGATGCCGTAGTCCATGTTGTTGATCGCAGTGAGGAAGGATCCGCGGAAGCCGTGCACGCCGGTCCAGAAGAAGCCGTTCAGCAGGTGGTTGCGCGCGGTCATGTTCTCCACTGCGACGCCGTCGGCGAGGGCCATCACACCGTTCCCGCGCACGAACTCGCCGTCGAGTACGACCTCGTTGCGATCGACGCCGCGGAGCACCAGCGAGGGCGTCGTGACGGTCACCTCTTCGCGATAGACGCCGCGATCGATCAGCACGAGGTCGCCAGGTTCGGCGGCATCGACGGCGGACTGGATCGAGGGGTACTCGCTGGGTACCTGGCGCGTGCGGCCCGACGCTTCGCGGACGACGGGCTTCGCCGCCGCCGCCGTGTCCTCGTACGGAACGTCCCCGACCACGACGACGCCGGCCATGCCTTTCCCGTCGGGCGTGCCGTGGAAGGTGCAGTAGTAGGGATACACGCCGGGGCGATCGAAGGCGACCTCGGCCTTCGCCCCGCTCGGCATCACGATCGAGCCGAATGTCTTCTCGGTGCTCCATGCGTTGTCCGAGGCCACCGCGTTGTGGGGGTTTCTTCCGAAGTTCGCCCAGACCACGCTCGCGCCGACCGGAATGCGCGCAACACGCGGCGAGAACGCGTTGTCGATCATGTTGACCATGATCGCGCCGGCGGGGGCGGCGGGCTTCTCGGCGTCGCTGCAGGCACCGATGGCGGTGAGCATCGCAGCGCAGACGAGCCAGCGAGCGAACGACATGAGGCCTCCTCGGTCCGGGTTTGGCGACTCTACTCGCAGCCGGCGCACCCGCGCGATCAACCGGCTCTGCGCGCGACCAGCCCCGCCAGCCACGCGCGCGTCGACCCGGCCTCGAGGAGTCCCTCCACGGACTCGATCGCCTCGAGGCCTGCAAAGAGTCGCGGCAGCTCCCCTGGCTCGAGCAAGAACGCTGGATTGCTGGGGCCTTGGCCGAGTTCCCTCTGCCGATCGGTGAAGGTCTCGTAGACGAGCAACCCGCCGGGCGCGAGTAGCTCGACGATGCGCGGCGCGAGCGGGCGGTACAGGAATCGCGTCACCACCACCGCGCCGAAGCGAGCGGGCGGGAACGGGAGCCCGAGCGGCGATTCGGCGTCGGCGCGCAGCGCGTGGATCGCGAGTCGCTCGGCGGTCGCTTGCGCCGCGAGCTTGCGCAGCAGCGACGCGTCGCGATCGAGCGCGACCACTTGCAGGCCTGCGCGTGCCGCGAAGAGCGCGTGGCGACCGCGGCCGCACGCGAGATCGAGACAGGGCCCGAGCGCTGTGGTCGCTTGCAGTCGCTCGCGCTGCGCGACGACGAAAGGCGAAGGCTCGTCAGCCTCGCGCGGCACGCGCGGCGACCACCTTCGCGACGCGCTCCGGGAAGTCGGACATCACGCCGTCCACGCCGAGATCGAAGAGCCGGTGCATCTCGGCGGGGTCGTTGATCGTCCACACGTGTACCGCGATCTCGTATGCGTGCGCGTGCGCGACGAACTCGCGCGTGACGAGCGGCCGGCCGCCGAAGCCGGGTGGCACCTGCAGCGCCATCGGACCCGGCGGCGGAGCGGTGCCGTCGAGTGCGGATCGCACGAACGCGAGTACGTCGCCGGTCGAGGCGCCGACCGCAGGCCGCGCACCGGTGCGCCGCAGGCGCTCGCGCAGGTCGTGCATGATCGGGTCCTCGGCCGCCGCCAGCAGCACCGAGTCTTCGCGGCCCGCCTTGCAGACGGCTGCGACGGTTCCTTCGATCAGCGCTGGGATGTGCTCCTTGATCTCGATGTTGAAATGCAGCGCTGGGAACACCCCGAGGGTTTCTTCGAGTGTTGGGATCTGAATGCCCCGTTCGCGAAAGGGAAATGAGCCGTCGCCGGCTGGGTCGAAATGGTAGCCGGCATCCAACTTCGTCAGCTCGGCGAGGCTGTGATCGGTGACGCGCCCGCGCCCGTTCGTGGTGCGCTCCAGGAACTCGTCGTGAATCAGCACGAGCGCGCCGTCGCGCGTCAGGTGGACGTCGGTCTCGAGAATCACCGCGCCCTGCGTGACGGCGAGCCCGAACGACGGAATCGTGTTCTCCGGGAGTTCGCCGCACGCGCCGCGGTGACCGATCACGCTCGGAACGGGAACGTCGAAATACGGATGCCGCATGCGCCTACGTTATCGTGCGCCGCCATGGCCGTCCTCACCCGCGACGCGATCCTGCGCGAACTCGAAACAGGACGGCTGCGCATCGAGCCGCTCGCGCCCGATCAGGTCGGTCCGGCTTCGATCGACCTGACGCTCGGCAACGAGATCCGGGTGCTGACGCCCAGTGTCGACGCGATTCCGATTCGCGACGAAGTCGACTTCCTCGATCACACCGAGAGCCAGACGCTCGACGATCCCTACGTGCTGCCGCCCGGCGGCACGATCCACGGCATCACCGTCGAGAAGATCACGCTGCCGCCCGATCTGTGCGGCTTTCTCGAAGGGCGCAGCCGCTTTGCTCGGCTCGGGCTGATGATTCACGTGACGTCGGCGTTCGTGCAGCCGGGGGTCTCGAATCGGCAGGTGCTGGAGATGTCGAACGTCGCCGGTCATCCGCTGCAGATCCACGCCGGTGTGCGGCTGTGCCAGATCGTGCTGATGCGCACGGAAGGGCAGGCCGTCTATCGCGGGCGCTTCGCCCATCAAGAGCGCCCGTAGTTGCGAGCGGTCGCGCAGCGCGTGCGGCGCGCGCGAATCACCGTGGACGGTGAGGTCGTCGGAGAGATGGCGGACGGCTTGCTGGCGCTGGTCGGCGTGGGCCACGACGACACGCTCGCGACGGCAACCGAGCTCGCGCACAAACTCGTTCATCTGCGCGTCTTCGAGGATGCGGCCGGCAAGAGGAATGCGTCGCTGCTCGACGCGGGCTTTGCGCTCGGCGTGGTGTCGCAGTTCACGCTGTTCGGAGACGCACGCAAGGGGCGCCGGCCGTCGTACTCCGAGGCGGCCGCGCCCGAGCACGCCGAGCCGCTCGTCGAGGCGCTGTGTCACCACGCGCGCGCGCTGGGTGTGTCGGTCGTCACCGGTCGCTTTCGGGCGGCGATGGACGTAGAACTGGTGAACGTCGGCCCGGTCACGATCTTGCTCGATACCGCGCGCCAGTTCTGAAGGCGGACATGCGTCTGCGATCTCGAGGGCTGCGGTGCGAGGGTTGCGTCGCTGGCGGCCGCCGGCACACTCCGCTGCGGGGGGAAAACACATGTCCATCATCCGTTCGTTCGCCGCGACGGCGGCTTTGCTCGGGTTCGTCGCGTTGCTGGCGGCGACGCCTGCGGACGCGCAGACCGAGACCCAGAGCGAAACGAACGCCGAGAATGGCGGCCGCGAAGGCGAGGCCGGACTCGGCGTCGCGGCCGGCTTGATCTCGGTGTTCTACGCGCCGGCGAAGGTTCTGTACGCAGCGGGAGGCGGGCTGGTCGCGGGTCTTGCGTACGTGGTCTCGGCGGGTGACATGGAGGTCGTCGACCCGATCCTGACCCCGGCGCTGCGCGGTGATTACGTGGTCACGCCTGCGCATCTTCGGGGCGAGCAGCAGCTCGAGTTCGTCGGGCGCGAACCCGAAGACAGGGCACTGCGCGACGAGCCGCAGCAGCCCACATCGGGCAAGTCGGGCGATGGGCTCGACGGCGCGCCGGCCGTGTCGAGCGACGCGACCGACGTCACCGAGCCAGTGAGCGAGCCGAAGTAGCCGCAGGCCGAGGACACCGTGAACGCATCGAGTTCGCTCCTGACCGCTTTCGCCGCGGGTCTGCTCTCGGTGCTCTCGCCGTGCGTGCTTCCGCTGCTGCCTGCCTACCTTTCGCTCGTCTCGGGAATTTCCGTCGAAGAACTGCGCTCCGAGGGCTCCGCGGCCGCCGTGCGGAGTCGCGTGATGCTCGCGTCGCTCTGCTTCGTACTCGGCTTCTCGACGGTGTTCGTGCTGCTCGGTGCGTCGGCGACGCTGCTCGGGCGCGTGCTGCGAGGCTTCCGGCTGGAAGTCTTCGGGCTCGACATCGGCGTCGCGCAGATCGCCGGCGTTCTGATCATCGTGATGGGGCTGCACCTGACCGGGCTGATCCAGATCCCGCTGCTGTACCGCGAGCAGCGCTTCGAGGGACCGAAGCGAACCACGAGCCTGCTCGGCGCGGGTCTGGTCGGCGCCGCGTTCGCGTTCGGTTGGACGCCCTGCGTCGGGCCGATCCTCGGCGGAATCCTGACGCTCGCCGGTGCGCGCGAGACGGTGCTCGAAGGCATGGGGCTGCTCACGGTCTACTCGGCCGGACTCGGTGTGCCGTTCCTGCTCGCGGCCTGGAGCGTCGAGCGCTTCCTCGGCGCGCTGCGACGGCTGAAGCATCACTTTCGCACCATCGAACTCCTCTCGGGCGGGCTGCTGATCGTGGTCGGGCTGCTGGTCGTCACGGATCAACTGACACGGCTCAACTCGTATTTCTTCTTCCTGGAAGAAATCGTCGTGAAACTCGAAGAGGCGTTGCTCTGAAGGCGTGGCGCCTGGCGCTCGCCGCGGCGCTGTTGGTTGCGTGTGGCGACGGCGTCGTTGCGCGACCACCGCGACCGGCACCGCCGTTCGAGCTCGAGGATTTGCAGGGCAAGACCGTTCGCCTCTCTGAGTTCGCGGGTCGCACCGTCGTGATCGACTTCTGGGCGACCTGGTGCGTGCCCTGCGAGAAGCAGATCCCAGTGCTCAACGCGTTCCACAAATCTCCGAAGGGGCAGGACGTCGCGCTGCTCGGCATTTCCGTCGATGTCGGCGGGCGCGAGGTCGTCGCGCCCTTCACGGCCGAGCATGGTGTCCAATATCCGGTTCTGCTCGGTGAGGAGACGCTCGCCTTCGACTACGGCGCGCCCGGCTTTCCGGCGCTCGCGGTGGTCGACCCGCAAGGTCGCATCGACTCGCTGCACCTCGGCGTGATCGACCGGTCGGCGCTCGAGGCGGCCGTCGAAGACGCAAGCCAGCGCCAGCCCTGACCCTCCACGCGCGCCTCAAGCGTCCTTCGAGGCCTGTCGAAACGACCGCCGTGGACCCCGCGCTCTCGGCACCGGAAACCGCGGAACTCGGCGAAACGGCGCTCGGCGTGCGTCGCGACTTCGAGCGCAACGCGTCGGCGGGCGAAGCGATCTTCGAAGCCGGCGAGCCGGCCGACGCGTTCTACGTGGTTCTGGCCGGCGAGGTGGTGTTGCTCGACACGAGCCGCAGTGGCGTCTCACGGCTGGTCGCGCGCCTCGGCCCGGGCGATTCCGTCGGCGAGACCGATGCGCTGCTGGGACGGATCCGCAGCGCCCGCGCGGTGGCGGCGACCGACGCGCGTCTGCTGCGGCTCGACCGCGCCACGTTCCGATCGATGTGCCTCGAGCGACCTGACATCGCCGTGCAGGTGATGGAGCGGCTCGCGCTGCGCGCGGTCGATCTCGAACGGCGTCTCGCGGCGCTCGGGATGAACGATCTGGTGCGACCGATCGCACGTGGCCTGCTGCGCTGCACGGCGACCGTCGAGGGCGAGGGAGGCCAGCTGGGGTCGCGCGCGACGACGTCGCTGCGCGGTCTCGCCGAAGCAGCTGGCTTGTCGCTACGCGAAACGCATCGCGGGCTGCAGGAGCTCTTCGACCGCAAGCTGGTGCGTCTCGTCGATGACGCGCTCGTGGTGCCCGATCGCGCCGCGCTCGAGGCAGGTTTCGCGGACGACAACGAATCCGAAGCGACCGGCTCTGGCCAGTCTTGCTGATCCAGCTTCGTTGACCCGTTCGGAACGCGTGCGGTAGCTTGGCCTCGCTCTGACCGGGGGGCCGGGCCATTCGAGACTCTTGGGAGACGTGTCACGCGCCGATGCGCGGTGCCTTCGTGCGCGTCGTGGCGCTGCTGGCGGCGTCGTTGCTCGGCAGCGCGGCCGTAGCCCAGCAGCCGAACGAAGCGCTCAACGTCAGTGCAGACGAGGTCGAGTACCAGACCGATCGTGACATCTACGTGGGTCGTGGCCACGTCGTGATCAACCAGCAGGGTAAGACGTTGACCGCCGATCACGTGATGTTCAGCAACAAGACGCGCCAAGGCGTCGCCACCGGGAACGTGGTGGTGAAGGACGGCACCGACGTGCTGCGCGCGCCGTTCCTGCAGTTCAACATCGATACCGTCGAGGGTGTCGTGTACGACGGAGAACTGGACTCGGCGGGCGGCGGCTACCGGATGCAGGGTCGCGAGGTGCGCAAGACCGGACCGAACGCGTACTCGTTCGAAGGCGGCCGCTTCACGACCTGCCGCTGCCCGGAAGACACCGGTCGCGATCCGTGGGCCTTACGCGCACAGAAGGCCGAGCTCGATCTCGACGGCTATGGCCGCGCGCGCAACTCCACGCTGGAGATTCTCGGCATTCCGGTGCTCTGGCTGCCGTACGCGGTGTATCCGCTGAAGCGCGAGCGCCAGACGGGCTTCCTTTTCCCGCAAGGCGGCACTTCGAGCCAGAGCGGCGGCAACATCAACCTGCCGTTCTTCTGGGCCGCGCGCGACGATCTGAACGTGACGCTGGAGGCTGACTACCAGTTCGATCGCGGCTTCAAACCGTCTGCCGATCTCGAGTATGTCTTTGGCGAACGCGGCTACACCAAATTGTACGGCACCTACATCCACGACGACAGTATCGATACGAGTTCCCCCACGTCCACGTTCGGCGACAACCGATGGGGAGCAACCTTCAGGCACATGCAGGATCTGCCGGCGGGCTCGTGGATGGCGGCCAACGTCGCGGCGGTGTCCGACAACCAGTTCCCGTTCGACTTCAGTGATTTCCGCGCCTATCGCCGCGACCGCTTCCTGCAGTCGACCGGGCTCGTCGGCAGCAGTTTCCTCGGGCCGAGCGAGCGCATCGCCGCGACGATCGCCGCGCAATCGACCGACGACATCCAGAACCCCGACGACCAGGACCGCGACAACGTGCTGCTGCAGCGGCTGCCGAAACTCGCGCTCGCTGCGATGCCTGCTTCCGCACCGATCCTGCCCGGGCTCGTTACGAGCGGCGACCTCGAGTTCGTGAACTACCAGGCCTATGGCGATCCGGCGGACGAGTTCGCGCGCAGCTATCGCGTGAACGATCAGTTCTACGACACCGGTTTCGACGGGATCCCCAACGGCCAGGAGCGCAATAGCAACGGCATCAAGGTCCCCACCGACGCGCACCTCGACGACGACATTCCGGGCGTACAAGCCGGACCCGAGAACGATCGCCGGTTCGAGGAAGGCGAGCCGCTCGCGGACCACGGTCAGCGCGTCATCGCGCGCCCGCGCATCTCCTATCCGTTCCAGCTCGGCAACGTGGTCGAGCTGGTTCCGGAGGCCGGCTACTACGGCACCTTCTACAACGCGAATCTCGGTGGTGGCGATCAGCGCAGCCTCTTCACCGGCCGCGTCGACCTGCGCGCAAAGGTGCGCGGGTCGCTGGCACTGCCGTTCGGGATGGGGAACGCGACGCACACCGCCGAGCCGTTCGTGAGCTGGGTGGGCGTCTCGCAGACCGGACAGAACGGCAACCCGCTCTTCGTGCCGCAGACGGCGGTTCCGCAGCAGCGGCTGCGACTCCTCGAACTCGACAACCTCGCGCTCGACCCGTCCGATCGCATCCCGGAGCTGAGCAACGTGGTGGTCGGGGTCAACAACCGCTTCTGGGGCGACGCCGCGGGCAACCTGCTCAGTGAGTTGACGATCTCGGCGCAGTACCAGATGGCAAACGGCCGCTTTGGTCCCGCGGTGGCGGAGGGGCAGATGGCGTTGCCAAATGGCTTCCTGGTGCGTGGCCACGCGGCCGTCGATCTCGATCCCTCCAGTTTTGCGGACGGCCTCGTCGACTTCGGTTGGTACCGCTGGGGGCATCAGCTGAGCCTGCGCTACCGCTACGTTCGCGACATCCCCCAGGTGTTCGAGAATTTCCAGCGCAACGACCGCTTCGAAGACTTTACGGATGATTTCACGCGCATCAACCAGATCAGCGGCGTCGCGCGCTGGCAGGCGACCGAACACTGGGCTGCGACCTACGCTGGCGCGTTCAGCTTCGACAACTCACTCTCGCTGGTCAACCAGTTCGGCATCGAGTATCTCTCGAAGTGCAACTGCTGGGCAGTTCGTCTCGAAGTGGACGAAGACCGCACGCGCGGCTTCGAATGGACGCTGCGCTACCGATTGGTCGGGCTCGGCGATCAGAAGCAGCAACTCTTCACGCGTTGACGCCCCGGCGGGCCTTTGCTTTGATCCTGATTCATCCCCGCCATTTCCCACGGAATCCGCGTGTCCCCCCGCATTCTCGTCGTCGACAACTACGACTCCTTCACCTTCAACCTGGTGCAGCTGCTCGAGGTGATCGGGTCCGAGGTCGAGGTGGTGCGCAATGACGCGCTGTCGAGCGAGGCGCTCGCCGCGCGGCGCCCGGACGGTGTCGTGCTCTCTCCCGGCCCCGCTACACCCGAGCGCGCCGGCGCGATGCTCGATGCGCTGCGCCACTTCGCCGACCATGGCACGCCCGTGCTCGGTGTCTGTCTGGGCCACCAGGCGATCGGCGTCGCGTTCGGCGGCCGCATCGCGCGGGCGCGCGTTCCACGGCACGGCAAGGCCGTCGCGATCCGCCACGACGGCGCGGGTGTGTTCCGCGGCCTGGCCGATCCGTTCGACGCTGCGCTGTATCACTCGCTGGTGATCGACGAGGCGCGGCTCCCCGCGGCGCTCACCGTCTCGGCGCGTAGCCCCGAAGGCGAAGTAATGGGCATTCGCCACCGCGAGCTGCCGCTCGAAGGCGTGCAGTTCCATCCGGAGTCCGTGCTGACGCCCGGCGGGCGCGCCCTCGTCGCGAACTTCGTGGCCCGCTGCGGCGGAGCGAGCGCGTGAGTTTGCGCGAATCGCTCGAGTTGGCCGTTCGGCGCGAGCCGGTGCCGCCCGCGCTGCTCGAAGCCGCCTTCGGCGAGATCATGGATGGCAAAGCGAGCGCGGTGGCGATCGCGGCGCTGCTGGTCGCGCTGCGCGCAAAGGGCGAGACGGTCGACGAGATCGTCGCCGCGGCGCGCGCGCTGCGCAGCCGCGCCGACGGCGCGCCCGCGCCGGACCCGCGCGCGATCGACACCTGCGGCACCGGCGGCGATGGCGCGGGCACCTTCAACGTCTCGACCGCCGCGGCCTTCGTGGTCGCCGGCGCGGGCGTGCCGGTCGCGAAACATGGCAACCGCGCGGCGACCAGCCGCGCCGGCAGCGCCGACGTACTCGAAGCGCTCGGCGTGCGCGCCGACCTGCCGATCGCGCGCGCCGCCGAGATCGTGCGCGAGATCGGCATCGGCTTCTTGTTCGCGCGGCGCGCCCATCCCGCGATGCGCCATGTCGCGGCGGTGCGCGAAGAACTCGGCATCCGCACGCTGATGAACTGCCTCGGGCCGCTGCTGAACCCGTGCGGCGTACGGCGCCAGCTGGTCGGTGTCTATGCGCGCGAGCTGGTGGAGCCGCTCGCCCACGCGCTCGCGCGTCTCGGCGCCGAGTCGGCGCTGGTCGTGCATGGCAGCGACGGCCTCGACGAGATCACCACCACCGGACCGACCTTCGCAGCGCGCTTCGCGGGTGGCGTCGTCGAGACAATGACGATCGACGCCGCGGAACTCGGCATCGCGCGCGCGCGCAGCGAACAGCTCGCGGGCGGCGACGCCGGCGAGAATGCGCGGATCGTGACGGCCGTGCTCGGTGGCGAATCGGGTCCGCAGCGCGACCTGGTGCTGGTGAATGCAGCCGCCGCGCTCTGGGTCGCCGGCGCCGCGCCCGATTGGGCCGGCGGGCTCGCGCTCGCGGAGCAGAGCGTCGACAGCGGCGCGGCGCGTGCGAAGCTCGCAGCCCTGGTGGAACGAAGTCAGCGATGACGATCCTCGACGAGATCCTTGCGACGAAGCGCGACGAGGTCGAAGCGGCCAAGCGGCGCGAAGCGCCGGCCGCGCTGCGCGCGCGTGCCGATGCATGTCGGGAAGCGCCGCGGGGCTTCCGCGCCGCGCTGGCGAGCGGGCCGCGCCCGCGCGTGGTGGCCGAGTTGAAGCGTCGCTCCCCGAGCCGGGGCGAGATCCGGCCGGACTTCGACCCGGTCGGCTGCGCGAAGGCCTACGCCGACGCCGGCGCCGCCGCGATCTCCGTGCTGACCGATGCCCGGTACTTCGGCGGCGAGCTGTCGCTACTGGCAACGGTGCGGCGCGAAGTCGCGCTGCCGCTGCTGCGCAAGGATTTCCTGATCGATGCGTATCAGGTCGACGAAGCGCGCGTCGCCGGGGCCGACGCGGCGCTGCTGATCGCGCGCGCGCTCGACGTCACACAGCTCCGGGCGCTGCGCGAACGCGCCGCCGCGCTCGGACTCGACGCGCTCGTCGAAGTGCACGACGAGTCGGAGGTCGACGCGGCGCTCGCCGCCGGCGCCGATCTGGTGGGAATCAACAATCGCGACCTCGCCACCTTCACGACCGATCTGGCGACGACCGAGCGTCTTGCGAAGCGCCTCGTCGCAGCCGGTGTGGTGGTCGTCGCCGAGAGCGGCATCCTCACCTATGACGATGTGCGCCGTCTCGAGGCGGCGGGCGCGGATGCGGTGCTGGTTGGCGAAGCGCTGATGCGGGAGCCCGATGTGGGTCGGGCCCTTGCGCGCTTGCGGGGGACATCGTGAAGGTTCGCGTGAAGATCTGTGGCGTCTGCACGCCCGACGACGCGCAGGCAGCCGTCGATGCGGGCGCGGACCTCGTCGGGCTGAACTTCGTGCCGGGTTCGGAGCGCTACCTCCAACTCGCCGACGCCGAGCGCATCGCGGCGCGTGTGGCCGGGCAGGTCGAGCGCGTGGCGTTGTTCCGCGACGCCGATCCGTACGACATCGAGCACGTACTGCGCCGGATCGATGTGGAGCGCGTGCAGCTCCACGGCGACGAGACCGAGGAAGACGCCGAGGCGATCGAGCTGCCCACCATCAAGGCGCTGCGGGGCGCCGACGAGGACGCAGCCGCGCGTTATCCGGGATCGATCCTGTTGCTCGATCACCCGACCGAGGGCGGCGGCCGCGGTCAGGCTTGGAACTGGGCCGACGCGGGCGTGCTGATCGCGGCCGGCTACGACGTGATCCTCGCGGGCGGCCTCGATCCGACCAGCGTGCAACAGGCGATCGATGCTGTGGGCGACGTACTGCCGTGGGGCGTGGACGTCGCGACCGGCGTCGAGAGCGAAGCGCGGCGCAAGGACGCGGGCAAGATGCGCGCGTTCATCGCCGCGGTGCGGCGCGCGGAGGCGGGAGGATGAGCGCAGCGCGCGAAGCGACTGGCCCTCCGGGACATCAGGCCGCGGCGACCCCGGCGCGACCGGGACGCTTCGGGCCCTACGGAGGCCGCTACGCGTCCGAGACGCTGATGGCCGCGCTCGCCGAGCTGGAGGAGGCCTACCCGCGCATCACCGCGCTGCCGGCCTTCCAGGCCGAGCTGAATTCACTTCTCGAACACTACGCGGGTCGCCCGACGCCGCTGTTCTTCGCGAAGCGAACCACGGAAGACCTCGGCGGGGCCAAGGTCTACTTGAAGCGCGAAGACCTCGCGCACACCGGCGCGCACAAGATCAACAACGTGCTCGGCCAGTGTCTGCTCGCGAAGCACATGGGCAAGCCCCGGGTGATCGCGGAGACGGGCGCGGGCCAGCACGGCGTCGCGGCGGCCACCGCGTGCGCGCTGCTCGGCCTCTGCTGCGAGGTCTACATGGGCGCCGAGGACGTCGAACGCCAGGCGCCGAACGTGTTCCGGATGGAGCTGCTCGGCGCGCGCGTGAATCCGGTGACGTCCGGCTCGAAGACGCTGAAGGACGCCATCAACGAGGCGATGCGCGACTGGGTCACCAACGTCGAGAACACCTATTACTGCATCGGCTCGGTGATGGGCCCGCATCCGTACCCGACGATCGTGCGTGATTTCCAACGCGTGATCGGCGTCGAAGCGCGCCGACAGATTCTGGAGCTGGAGCACAAGCTGCCCGACGTGCTGGTCGCGTGCGTCGGTGGCGGCTCGAACGCGATGGGCCTCTTCCATCCGTTCCTCGACGACGCCTCGGTGAAAATGCTCGGTGTCGAACCGGGCGGGGAGGGGATCGGCAGCGGCCGTCACGGCGCGACGTTGGTCGCCGGGGTGCCCGGTGTGCTGCACGGCCAGAAGACCATCGTGCTGGCCGACGACGACGGCCAGATCTTTCCGGCGCATTCGATCTCGGCGGGTCTCGACTATCCAGGCGTCGGTCCGGAGCACGCCTGGTTCCGCGACAGCGGCCGCGCGCAATACGTCGCGATCACCGACGAAGAGGCGCTCGACGCGTTCCTGTACTTGACTCGGATGGAAGGCATCATCCCGGCGCTCGAGTCGGCCCACGCGATTGCGCAGGTGCGCAAGCTCGCACCGACACTGCCGAAGGACGCGATCATGCTGGTGAACCTCTCCGGCCGCGGCGACAAGGACGTGCCGACGGTTCGCAGGATCCTCCAACAGCGCAAAGAGCGCGCGGCCTGATGGGGCGCATCGGCGATCGGCTGGCGGAACTTCGAGCGCGCGGCGAGTGCGCGCTGGTGCCGTTCATCACCGCGGGCGATCCGGACCTCGGCGTGACCGAGGCGTTGATCCCAGCGCTCGCGGAAGCGGGCGCCGACGTGATCGAACTCGGCGTCCCGTTCTCCGATCCGACGGCCGAAGGCCCGACGATCCAGCGCTCGAGCGAACGCGCGCTCGCCTCCGGCACCACGCTGCGGCGCGTGCTCGGCATGGTGAAGTCGCTGCGTCCCAGGGTCGACGTTCCGTTGGTGTTGATGGGTTACACGAACTCGTTTCTGACGATGGGCGAGCGCAACTTCCCGGAAGCTGCGCGCGAAGCGGGTGTGGACGGCGTCATCACCGTCGACTGCCCGCCCGAGGAAGAGCCCGCGTACTACGCGAACCTCGAATCCTGCGGCATCGACGCGATCCTGCTCGCCGCGCCGACCACCACGGAAGCGCGACTCGCAATGTTGGCGAAGCGCACGCGCGGGTTCCTCTACTACGTGTCGCTGACGGGCGTCACCGGCGCCCGCACGGGCCTGCCGCCGCGGCTGGCCCTGAACCTCGCCCGCATCCGGGCGATCTCCGACGTGCCGGTGTGCGTGGGCTTCGGCGTCTCGACGCCCGAGCAGGCCGCCTACATCGGCCAGCACGCCGACGGCGTGGTGGTGGGCAGCGCGCTGGTCGACTGCATCGCGCGCGCGGCGAGTCGCGAATCGGCGATCGACGATGCGGCGGCGTTCGTCGCCGCACTGAAGGCGCCGCTGAGAAAACCTCGCTGAGCGTGAGGGTGCGCGTCCTCGTTCCGGGCGACGAGCCGATGCTCGACGCCTTTTTTGCGGCGTACCCCCACACGACGCTCTTCTTCCAGAACAACGTGCGCAAGGGTGGGCTCGTCGATCGCGGCGCCGTCTATCAGGCCACATATGTCGCGGCGATCGAGGACGGCGCCGTCACCGCGCTCGCGAATCACTGCTGGAACGGCAACGTGCTGTTCGAAGCGCCGGGTCATCTCCAGCGCGTCGCGTGCGAAGCGGTGCGCGCCAGCGGTCGAGCTGTCAGCGGAATCCTCGGACCGCGCGCGCAGGTCGTTGCGGCGCGCAGCGCGCTCGGTCTCGATGGCGCTGCGGCGTACATGGACTCGGCCGAGGATCTGTTCGCGCTGGACCTCGCGCAGCTGCGCGTTCCCGCAGCGCTCCAACGCGGTGAGGTGCGCTGTCGCCAGCCGCACGAGCACGAGCTGCCGATCGTCATCGGCTGGCGGCACGAGTTCCGCCACCGGCACCTCGGAGAAGTAGCGGGCGATGCGCTACTCGCGAAATGCCGCGAGGAGATCACGCGCTACCACGGCGAAGGCGATCACTTTGTGCTCGAACGTGCCGGCGAGCCGGTCGCGTACGCCGCGTACAACGCCGCGGTGCCGGCTTGCGTGCAGATCGGCGGCGTCTTCACGCCGCCGCCACTGCGTTCGCAGGGCTTCGCCCGTGCGGTGGTCGCGGGAGCGCTGCTCGCCGCGCGCGCGAAGGGCGTCGCGTCGAGCGTGCTCTTCACCGAAGTCGACAATCATCCCGCGAAGGGGGCGTATCGCGCGCTCGGCTACGAGCAAGTGGGCGACTACGGGATGGTGATGTTCGGCACTTCGCAGACCGGCTGAGCGGCGCGCTACCCGCGCACGGCCTCGACCACGCGCAGATAGTTCGTCGCGAAGATCTTCTGGATGCGCTCCGCGCTCCAGTTGCGGCGCAGCATGTGCTCGACCAGCCGCGGCAGCTCGAGCGGGCTCTTCAGATCGCGCGGCGGACAGATCGCGCCGTCCCAGTCGGAGCCGAGCGACGCATGGTCTTCGCCGACCGTGTTCACGATGTGCTCGACGTGGCGCACCACGGACTCGCTGCGGCCGCCCCACGCGGAGTCGCCGAGGAAGCTCGACTGGTACATCACTCCGATCGTGCCGCCGCTGTCGGCGATCGAGCGCAGCTGTTCGTCGTCGAGATTGCGCCAGTGTTTGGTGACGCCGGTGACGCCGGTGTGCGTGACGATCAGAGGCAGCGAGCGGTCGTGCACCGCGATCGCGTCGAAGAAGCCCTCGCGATTGATGTGCGCGAGATCGACCAGGATGCGCTTCTCGTCGAGTCGGCGGACGTAGTCCTTGCCGAAGCTCGAAAGCCCCTCGCCGCGGCGCGCACCGGCGGCCGGCGACGACGTGACGCCGATTCGCGATGACGACAGGTGGACGATCGTCACGCGCACGATCAGGTCGTCGGGGATCAGGTCGAGCGCGTCGAGATCGCGATCGAGCGCGTTGCCGCCCTGGATGCCGAGGAACGCGGCATGCTTGCCGGCTGCGACGGCGGCCTTGTACTCGCGCACGTTGCGGACGATCTGGAAATCGTCGGCGACGCTCTCGAAGATGCCCTGCAGCCGGCGCACGTTCTCGAGAAACACGCCGGGCCGCGCTTCGGGCGATCGCAGCGGGTTGGTCGTGATCACCCAGATCGCTCCCGTCAGATGCGCCTCCCGCACACGCGGGAAGTCGACCATCGACAGGAAGCGCGCGCCGGTCGGGCCGTTGCCGTGTCGCTTGCGCAGATCGTAACCGAGGATGCGGTTCCAGATGTACGAGTCGACGTGCAGGTCGATCGACTCGCAGCCCAGATAGACCTCGACTGCCTCGCGCGAGATGCCGAGTTCGCGCGCCCAGCCGGCGGGATCGGCGCGGTGATCGCGGTAGAGGAGTTTCGACATGGGAGCTGAAGGGTAACCGAGCCCATGCACAGAAAACGAGTGACAGCGGGCGGGGTCTTCGGGCAACCTCGGGACCGCTTTCCAGGAGAATCGCATGCACCACTCGATCCCATCGTGAGCGATCTCGCGTTCCGCTCCGCCAGCGAACTCGCCACTGCCATTCGCCGCCGCGAAGTCTCCGCGCGCGAACTCCTCGAGCTCTATCTCGCGCGCGCCGAGCGCTACAACGCAGGCATCAACGCGATCGTCGCGTGGGACGTCGAGCACGCGCGAAAGCGCGCCGACGAAGCCGACGCGGCGACCGCGCGCGGCGAGTCGTGGGGGGCGCTGCACGGCGTGCCGATGACGATCAAGGACGCGATCGAAGTCGTCGGCATGCCGACCACCTGCGGCGCGCCCGAGCTGCGCGCGCATCACGCGGCCGCGAACGCGCCTGCCGCGCAGCGCCTGCTCGACGCGGGCGCCGTCGTCTTCGGCAAGACCAACCTGCCGATCTACGCGGGCGACTTCCAGTCGTACAACGAGGTGTACGGCACCACCAACAATCCGTGGGATGGGACGCGCGGTCCGGGTGGCTCGAGCGGCGGTTCGGCGGCTGCGCTCGCCGCGGGGCTCACCGGCTTCGAGTTGGGCAGCGACATCGGCGGATCGATCCGCAACCCGGCGCACTTCTGTGGCGTCTACGGACTGAAGCCGAGCTGGGGCGTGGTGCCATCGCGCGGACACATTCCGGGGCCGCCCGGATCGCTCGCGGGGAGCGACCTCGGTGTGCTCGGCCCACTCGGCCGCAGCGTCGCGGATCTGACGCTCGGTCTCGACGTGCTCGCCGGGCCGGATGTCTGGGATGCGCGCGCATGGCGTGTGGCACTGCCGCACGCGCGCCACGAGCGCCTTGCCGATTTCCGCGTGGCCGCGTGGCTCGACGATCCGATCTGCCCGATCGACGCGGAGGTGGCCGAGCGCCTGCATGCCGCCGTCGACACGATCGCGCGTGCCGGCGCGAAGCTCGACACGAATCTGCGTCCAGTCGACGGCGCCGAGAGCTTCTCGATCTATCTGCGATTGCTGTACGGTGTGCTCGGCGTCGGCCTGCCGGCGCCGCTGCTCGCGGGTTTCGATGCGATGCTGCCAGGGCTCGCCGCGGACGACGAGGGCTTGATGACGAACCTGATCCGCGGCGCGTCGCAGCGTCACCGCGATTGGAACATCGTGAACGAGCGCCGCGCGCAGTTGCGCGCGCGCTGGGACGCCTTCTTCCGCGACTTCGATGTGCTGCTGCTTCCGGTGATGCCGACCGCCGCGTTCCCGCACGATCACAGCGAAATCACCACGCGTACGATCGCGGTGAACGGGCAACCGCTGCCGTACTTGCAGCAGCTCTTCTGGGCAGGGCTCGCGACGGTTGCGTACCTGCCCGCGGTTGCGGCGCCGGTCGGACTCGCGGAGAGCGGGCTGCCGATCGGCATCCAGATCGTTGCGCCGTATCTGGAAGACCGCACCGCGATCGCCTTCGCAGCGGCGCTCGCGCAGCAAGTCGGCGGTTTCGTCGCGCCGCCCGGCTTCGCGTGAGCTGGGTCGCGCAGCAGGCGCGACTCGAAATGCTCGCGCGCCGGATCGAACCGAGCGTGCGGCTGCGGCCGAAGGAAGGCGCGTTCTGGCGCGCGCTCGGCGTGCTCGCGGCCATCGCGACCGGCGGCGGGATCTCGCTGCAGATCTTTCTGTGCGAATACGCCACCGCGATCGGCCCGCTGCAGGGCTACCCGCGCGCATGGAGTGCGGAGCGCGTCGAGTCGATGCTCGTGCACGAGGCGAGGCACACGCGCCAGGCGCGTTGGTGCGGATTCGGAATCCACCCGTGGCTGGGTCTGCCGGTCTTCGCGCTGCTCTACCTGGCGGTGCCACTGCCGGCCGGGTTCGCGGTGGCTCGCTTCTGGTTCGAGTTGGACGCCGATCGCGCGGCCTGGCGGCATGCGTTGGAAAGGGGCTCGTCACCGGATTCGGTTCGCACGCGCGCGACCGAGTTCGCGGGTCGCGTGTGCTCGGGTCACTATGGCTGGCCGGTTCCGCGAAGACTGGGCACTTGCTGGTTCGTGCGAGCCGCGGAGGGGGTGATCGCCTCGCACGCGCTGCGGTAGGCCGCCTGTGCGGTCTGGCCGTTGCGCTTGCGGTTCCCACAGACCGCGCAGCAGATCGGCAAGAGAGGCCGCGGATATCTGCTAAAACACGCCCGCTCGCGGATCTGCGCGTCCGCGCGATCGGGCGACCAGGGGGACCCACTGACCCACGGCTTCGACGAGAGGGTCGGCGGCGCGATCGGGCGCTGGGTGGCGTTCGTGGATCGGTGGCCGGCTTCGGTCGCCGCGCTGGTGCTCGCTGCGACCATCGGGCTCGGCGTCTACGCGGCCCTGAATCTAGGTGTCAACGCCGACCCCAACGCGATGATCTCGGCAGATCTGCCGTTCCGCGCGCGGGAGCGCGAGTTTCAGCAGGCGTTCCGATCGGCGGCCGACGAATTGTTGGTGCTGGTCGAGGCCGACTCCGCGTTCGCAGCCGGCAAGGCGGCCGACGCGCTGGCTGCGCGGCTGGGCCAGCGTTCCGATCTCTTCGCGCGCGTGCAGCTCGCGGGCGGCGGCGATTTCTTTCGGCGCAACGCGCTGCTCTACCTCGATCTGCCCGAACTCGAAGCGCTGGCGGATCGACTCGCCGCGGTGCAGCCTTTCCTGGGCGAGCTCGCGCGCGATGCGAGCGTCGTCGGCATCTCGGATCTGCTCGCGAAGGCCGTGCAGGCGCGGCGAGACGGCACCGACGTCGGCATGGACCTGGCCGCCGCGCTCGATCGTGTGAGCACTGCCGTCGAAGCCGCAGAGCAGGGGCGCGCTGCACCCGATCCATGGGGCGACGCGCTGATCGGCGGTTCGCTGTCCGAAGAGGCGCGGCATCGCGTGATCGCGCTGCGACCCAACTCGAAGTTCGACCAGCTGCTCTTCGCCGAGCCTGCGATGGAGGCGATCCGCAGCGCGGCACGCGAAGAGGGCTTCACGCCCGACCGTGGCGTGCGGGTGCGCATCACCGGTTCCGAAGTGCTGAACTACGAAGAGTTGCAGGTCGTCCAGGCGCAGGGCTGGCAGCTCGCGTTGGCCGCGCTCGTGTTGTTCACCTCTGCCACGTTCTTCGCGGTGCGCTCGCTGCGTGTGCTCGTCGCGTTGGTCGCGAGCCTGGTCGTCAGCCTGATCTGGAGCAACGCGTTTGCGGCGGCGACGATCGGGCACTTGAACCAGGTCTCGGCCACCTTCAACGTGCTGATCATCGGCCTCGGCGGCGAGCTCGGCATCCACTTCTGCCTGCGCTACGCGGAACTGGCCGCGACCGGTCGCTCGCGCACCGATGCGCTGACCGCAACCGGCGCGACGATGGGATCGGCGCTGTTCTCGAGCGCGGTCACCACCGCGATCGGCTTCCTGGTGTTCTGGCCGACCGACTATCGCGGCGTCGCCGAGCTGGGTCTGATCGCGGGCGCCGGCGTGCTGCTGTCGCTCGCGTCGAGCCTGACACTGCTGCCCGCGCTGCTCGCGCTCGGCGCGAAGACGCATCCGAATTTCGCAGCGGCGTCGCTGCCGTTCGCGGGGCGGCTGAAGCACATCCCGGTGACGTATGCGCGGCCGATCCGCTGGGCGGCGCTCGCGCTCGCGGTCGGCTCGCTCGCGCTGATCCCGCGGGTGAGTTTCGACCACAACCCGGTGAATCTGCGCGATCCGAGCACCGAGTCCGTGCAGGCGTTCCAGGATCTGCTCGGACAGAGCAGCACTTCGCCGTGGACGGTGGACCTGGTCGAGCCAAATCTCGTCACTGCGCAGGCGAAGGCCGCAGAGCTGACGCAACTGCCATTCGTGTCGGACGCGCGGACGCTGGTCGACTACGTACCGGATCGACAGGACGAGAAGCGCGCGCTGCTGGAAACGATGGCGTTCCTGGTGCCGCCGCCGGCCCGACACGGCGCTTCGCCCGACATGGCCGCGCAGATGGCCGCGCTCGGACGACTCGAGGCTGCGCTCGCCCCGGGCGCTGGCGATCCCGGCAATTCCGGCGATGGCGGCGATGCGCGTGTCGCCGCGAGCGGGGCGCGGCTGCGCGCGGCGCTCGGCAATCTGCGTGCGGCCGTCACTGCGGCGCCGGATCCGAACACGATCCTCGGTCCGTTGCAGTCGAACGTCGTCGGCTCGCTGGTGGAACAGCTCGACGAACTGGTCGCGGGGCTCTCGCCCGATGTGGTCACGCTCGACACGCTGCCGCCGGAGCTGCGCGAGATGATGCTCGCCGAAGATGGCCGCGCGCGCGTCACGGTGATTCCGAAGAAGGATCTGAACGACAGCGCGAACCTCGAGGAGTTCGTCGACGGTGTGTATGCGGTGGCGCCCGAGGGCACGGGCCCCGCGGTCGGTCTGGTCGAGTGGGGTCGCGTCACGTCGGGTGCGATGAAGCAGGCGATGCTCGTCGGTTTCCTCGCGACGGCGCTGTTCCTGTTGCTGTTGTGGCGCAACTGGTGGGACACCGCGCTGGCGTTCTTTCCGCTCGGGCTCGCCGGCCTTGCAACCTGTGCCGCGCTGGTGCTGCTCGGCTGGCATTTCGATTTCGCCAACGTGATCGTGCTGCCGATGCTGCTCGGCATGGGCATCGACAACGGCGTGCATCTGGTGCACCGCCACCGCACCAATCCGGAAGAAGAGGACGTGCTCGCCAGCTCAACCGCGCGCGCGGTGTGGTTCGCAGCGCTCACCACGGTGTTGTCGTTCGGAAGTCTCGCGTTCGCGTCGCATCGCGGGATGGCGTCGCTCGGCCGGCTGCTGACACTCGGCGTCGCCGCAACGCTCGTCGCCTACGTCGTCGTGCTACCTGCAGTGCTGGCCTGGGACGACGAGCGCGCAAAGAAGAAACGAACCCGCAGCTAGCTCTCCATTCCGCAACCAACCCCGCTCGTCACCTTCCCGCGTAGCGAGCCAAAGGCGAGCGGCGAGGTC
>CAYGWM010000031.1:4431-9089 GCA_964353555.1 uncultured Spirochaetales bacterium | reverse complement strand
TCCCGCGTAGCGAGCCAAAGGCGAGCGGCGAGGTCGTCAAGAATCCGGATCGTCGTCGGCGAGGCTGCGCGACTGGATCGGGTGCGGCGCGAACTCGGGACCCGCGTTCCAGCCGGGTAGCGCGCGGGCCTGCGCGAGCCACGACTTCGCGAGGTCGTCGTCGAGCACGACCGACGAAGCGCCCGTCTCTTCGATGATGCCGTCCCACAGTTCCTGGCCGCCGGACTCCCACCACTGGCGGGACGGGTGCTCGAAATCGAGGGAGAGCTTGATCATGCGCGGCGCATTGTAACGGCGGGACCTCGCACTACCATGCGCGGATGCCGCACCCCCAGCACTTTGCAGAGTCTCCCGAGAGCGTCGGCGTCGATCCCGCGAAACTCGCAGCGCTCTTCGATCGCGCCGAACGCGAGGTTCGCGAAGGGACGCTGCCGTCCGCGCAGCTCGCGGTCGCGCGCGACGGCAAGATCGCCGCGATGCGCAGCTTCGGCAGCGTCACGCACGAAGGGCGCCCGGCGCCTGCCACCGACGACACGCTCTACGTGATGTTCTCGTGCACGAAGGCGATCACGTCCGCAGCCGCCTGGATCCTGCTCCAGGAAGGCAAGCTGCGACTCGACGAGCCGGTCGCCGCGGTGATTCCCGAGTTCGGCGCGAACGGCAAGGAAGCCATCACGCTCGAACAGCTGCTCACACACAGCGCCGGCTTCCCGCGCGCGCCCTTCGATCTGCGCAAGCTCGGCTGGCCCGATCTGACGGCGCGCATGGCGAGCTGGCGGCTCAACTGGGAACCCGGCAGCCGCTTCGAGTATCACTCGTCGAGCAGCATGTGGGTGATCGCGGCGATGGTGCAAGAGCGCAGCGGCATGGGTTTCCGCGACTTCGTGCGCGCGCGCATCGCCGAACCGCTGAGCTTGCCGGATCTGCGCGTCGGCTGTCCGCAAGCCGAGCAGGGACGCCTCGCGGACCTCGCGTACGTCGGCCGCGCCTGGACCGACGAGGAACTCATCGCGAAGGGATTCCCGCCGCGCCCGGTGACGGAGGTCACCGAGGAGAACCTGATGCGCTTCAACGACGCACCGGTACGCGAACTCGGCGTGCCCGGTGGCGGCGGCACCGCGACGGCCGGCGACCTCGCGCTGTTCTATCAGGCGCTGGTTCTCGATGGCATCGCGCAGGACGGCACGGTCATCTGGCAGGCCGAGATGCTGCGCGATGCACGCACCGTCCGGAATCCGGAGTTCCTCGATCCGGTGTTCCGCAAGCCGGCCAACCGGGGGCTCGGCATCGTCATCGCCGGCGGGCCCGACAAGTTCGTGCTCGGCTTCGGCCGCACCGGCTCCGACACGATGTTCGGTCACGGCGGCGCGGGCGGGCAGATCGCCTGGGCGGATCCCGCCACCGGGCTGTCGTTCGCGTATCTCACCAACGGCCACGACCGCGATCTGTTGCGCGAGGGACGCCGCATCATTGCGCTCTCGAGCCTCGCCGCGGTGTGTGCGCTCTGAGATGAGCGACCTGCGCTTCGCGCGCGAGGAGTTGCTTCGCTCGCACGCATTCGCGACGCCGCACGTCGTTGCCGGCGAGCGTCTGCACGGCGGCTTCGATGCCGAGGGTCGCTACCTGCCGCCGCGGCTGCTGGTGCGGGCGCCGGCGATCGCCGCGTGGACGCAAGCACTGCGCGCGCGCGGCGGCGATCTGCTGCCGGCCGAGGCCGACCTGCTCTCCGGCGTGCGCGCCACCAGCGAAGCGCAACAAAAGCTGCTGCTGCTCGAAGGACTCGGGCAAACCTTCTGGGACATGATGACGATCATCGGCGAGATCGAAGGGCGCGGGCGCCTGCTCACCGAGATCGCCTTGCCCGAGCTGGGCGGCGCCGTGTACGAGGATGTATCGACGTGGGCCGTGGCCCACCTGAACCGCGGCCTGCTCGAGGCGCACGGTCTCGATGAGGGCGGCGAGCCGCAGCGCGGCATCGGCGGTCACGACCGGATGTGGTTCGCGCTGCGCGATCTCGCCTTCGGCCCGGTCGGGTTCCCGGCGCCGAAGGCGCCGCCGCGCATCGGTCGTCCCGACGAAGAGGCGACGCTGGTTCCCGAGATCGCAATGCGCTTCGAGCGCACCATCGGATTCCTGATGAACTTGCTGCTGACGGAGATCCGCGCGCATCTGACCTTCTCGTTCACCGAGCGTCTGCTGCGCGACCCTGAACTGTTTCGCGATCGCCGCGACGAGGCGCTGCTCGCGGCGGAGCTGGTGAACCGCATCCGCAGCGACGAGGCGATCCACGTCGAGTCGCTGCGGCTCTACCTCGGCGAACTGCGCGCTGCGACGTTCCGCACGCGCGACGGCGGGCAAGTTGCCGGCGCGGCCGTGATCGACCGCCTGTGGGACGGCATCGTACGCTGGTGGACCGTAGAGCAGCCGCCGCTCGCCGCCGCGCAGCAGCGCGAAGTGCTGCACGAGCGCGTTCATCAGCATCCGGACGGCGCGCGTATCTGGCAGCGCTTCGAGGTCCTCGCGGAGTCCTAGGAGACTGACCCAAGACTGCCTCCGCGCGTCTGGACGCGCATCCATCCCCGCCCGCTTCGTTGCACTCGCTCGCCGTAGCTCCCGCTACGCCTCGCTCGCGCGCCTCGCGGGCGGGGCGTCTGCGCGCCCAGCCGCACGGCACAGTCTTGGGTCAATCTCCTAGCCCGGTGCCCCGCTACGCGATCCTCGACGACAATCAGGAACTTCTCGCGCGGCGTCTCGAAGCGTTGCGCGAGCGACTTCCCGCGCTCGTAGCGCCCCGGGCGTGCGCGGCGGCCGTGATCGGGAGCGTGGCCGAAGGGCGCGCCCGCGACGAGTCGGATCTGGACCTGCTGCTCGTACTCGGCGAGGGCACGCCGCGCCGCGCGGACTACCGCTGGTGGGATGCAGAGGTCGCGGCCGAACTCGGCGACTGCGCGCGCTTCCCGGTCGAACCTCTCTTCGTCGCCCGCTCCGCGATGCAGACGGACGACCCGAACCTCCGCGACGCGCTCGAGCGGGCGCTCCCACTCTGGGATCCGGAAGGACTCTTTCGGTGACCAATCCGAAACTCGCTCGTGACTACTTCGAGCGCTCGCGCAAGCGGATGATGGCCATCGAGGTGCTCTTCCGCGAAGAATCGTGGCCCGACGTCGTGCGCGAGTGTCAGCAGGTAGTCGAGCTGCTGCTGAAGGCAGTCCGGCGCTCGTTCGGCCTTCCCGCGCGCTTCAGCCACGACCTCTCGGAGGCGTTGGCGGAGCACGCCGCCCGGCTCCCGGCCGACGTTCAGCCGCTGCTCCCGCGCTGGTCCGAGATCTCGCGGCAGCTCCGCAAGGACCGCGAGCTGGCCTTCTACGGCAGCGAGGACGTAACGCCCTCCACCTTCTACACCCGCGGCGACGCCGAGCTGGCGCAAGCCATGGCCGCCGAGGTGCTCGCCGGCGTCGAGGCATGGATTCGATGAGCAGACCGAGCGCCGCCTTCGCGCGAGGGGTCCGAGCGGCAAACGAGTCTCGCTCGAAGCTACGCAAGCGTGCGACGGCTCAGTCCTGCGTCGCGAAGCGCGGCAGCCGCTGGAAGCGGTCGACGTGCCACTCTGCATCGCCGAAGAGCGCTTGCAGCACGCGGAGGCGCTTGAAGAAGAGCCCTTCGTCCTGCTCGTCGGTGACGCCGATGCCGCCGAAGAGTTGGATCGCGTTCTCCATCACGAACCAGCCGCCGCGTCCGAGTTGGAGCTTCGCGGTCGAGATTTCGCGCTTGCGCATCTCTGCGTCATCGTTGTCCGCCTCGATCGCCGCGAGGATCATCGACGACCGACATAGCTCGGTCTCGGCGTACATGTCGGCGGCGCGATGCTGGAGCGCCTGGAACGAGCCGATCGGCACCTCGAACTGTTTGCGCTCCTTCAAGTACGCGACGGTGCGCTCGAAGAGTTCCTGCACGGCGCCCTGGCCCTCGGCGCAGGCCGCGGCCGCGCCGCGGTCGATCGCCCACTCGACGTGCGCGAGCGCTGCGCCTTCCGCGCCGAGCAGCCGGTCGGCGCCGACGGCGACGTTTTCGAAGCGCAACAGGCCGCTGCGCTGGCCGTCCATCGTGGGTACGCGCGTGCGGGCGAGGCCAGGCGCATTCGCGTCGACGATGAAGAGCGAGAGGCCCTTCGCATCGTCGCGCTGACCGGCGGTGCGCGCGACCACGACGATCTGGTCGGCCGCGTGGCCGTTCAAAACCCAGACCTTCTCGCCGGTGATCGCGAAGCCGTCGCCGCGGCGCTCGGCGCGCGTGGCGCACTCGTGTAGGTGGTAGCGGCCCTGTCGCTCGGCGTAGGCGAAGGCGAGTGTGGCGCGGCCCTCGATCATCGGTTCGAGAAAGCGCTTGACCTGGTCTGCCGTGCCGAGTCGCGAGAGCAATCCGCCCGCGAGCACGACCGACGCGATCATCGGCTCGGGCACGAGACCGCGGCCGAGCTGTTCGAGGATCAGCGCGAGATCGGCGAAGCG
This sequence comes from uncultured Spirochaetales bacterium, assembly GCA_964353555.1. Classification (GTDB taxonomy): domain Bacteria; phylum Myxococcota_A; class UBA9160; order UBA9160; family PR03; genus PR03. The sequence continues at coordinate 4,581 of CAYGWM010000031.1, read as the reverse complement.
ACCGCCGAAGCCGCCGTGCTCCTCGGGGAACGCGACGCCGAGCCAGCCCATCTCGCCCATGCGCGCCCAGGCATCGACGTCGAAGCCGCGCTCGGTGTCGCGCAGCTTGCGGAAGCGCTCGACCGGCGAGTCGTTCTTCACGTACTTCGC
>CAYGWM010000031.1:0-4331 GCA_964353555.1 uncultured Spirochaetales bacterium | reverse complement strand
GCGATGATGTTGCGCTGGATCTCGTTCGAGCCGCCGTAGATGCTGGCGGCGCGCAGGTAGTTGAAGAGCGACGCGACGCCGCGCTCCACTTCGGGCAGCGCTTCGGGCGGCGAGTCGAGCCAGCCGAGCGCGTCGTGGCCCATGCCGTCCATGCACAGTTCGGTGATTTCCTGCTCGACGTCGGTGCCGACCAGCTTCAGGATCGACGACTCGGGGCCCGGCGCGCGGCCGAGCTGCGCCGCGGCGAGCGTGCGCAGCTGCACCATCTCGAGCGAGCGCAGCCGCATTTCGAGCCGCGCGAGGCGCCGCCGGAACTCGACGTCCTCGAGCAGCGAGGCGCTGCCAACCGAGGTGGTGGCGGCGATGCGCTTGCAGAGCTGGAGCCAACGGCGGCTCTCGGCGATGCCGCCGATCAGCGTGCGCTCGTGACCGAGCAGCGCCTTCGCCATCGTCCAGCCGCCGTTCTCCGGGCCGACGCGGTTGCTCTGCGGCACGCGCGCGTTCTGGAACCAGGTCTCGGAGAACGCATCCGTGCCTCCGGTGGTGAGGAACGGCTTCACGGTGATGCCGGGCGTGTTGCGCACGTCGGCGAGAATGAAGGTGATGCCTTCCTGCTTCTTGCCGCCGGCCTCGGTGCGGGCGAGCACGAAGATCCAGTGCGCGTACTGCGCGTTGGTGGTCCAGGTCTTCTGGCCGTTCAGCACGTAGTCGTCGCCGTCTTTCTCGGCGCGCAGCTGCAGCGACGCGAGGTCGGAGCCGGCATTCGGCTCGGAGTAGCCCTGGCACCAGATTTCTTCGCCGGCGAGGATCTTCGGCAGGAAGCGCTTCTTCTGCGCATCGTTGCCGTACTGGATCAGCAGCGGACCGACCATGCCGAGCCCGAACGGCGAGAGTTGCGGGGCGTTCGCGCGGACCAGCTCTTCTCCGAAGATGTGGCGCTGCGCGATGTTCCAGCCGGTGCCGCCGACTTCCTTCGGCCAATGCGGCGCGATCCAGCCCTTCGCATACAGGATCTTGTGCCACTCGGTGACTTCCGCGTGTTCGTAGTGGCCGGCGCCGGCTGCCTTGCGCTTCAGGTGCGGCGGCATCGCGGCTTCGATCCAGGCGCGCACGTCGCGACGGAACTCGATCTGTTCGGGGGTGTACGAGAGATCCATCTGGTCCTCCTGGAGGCGAAAGCGGCAAGGAGATTAGCCGACGGTCTCGCGTCGTCGCGGGGCGCTGCGTTGCCGAATCTGGACGGCGCTCCGGCGGACTCTCGGTCAGTGTATGATCGCGTGATGGCGGAACATCCGAATGCCCTGTTGGCAGCGCGTGCCTGGGATGCGAGTTCGCGAGGCGACGCCGACGCGTTGCGTGCGACGATGCACGAAGACATCGTGTGGCGCGCGACCGCGCGCGGAACCCCCTGGGCCGGGACACATGAGGGCCGCGACGCCGTAGTGGACTTCCTGGCTCGCGTTGGTGAGGTCTCAGAAGGCTTCAAGGCGAGGCTGGTCGATGTGCTGGTGAGCGAAGAGCGCGTGCTCTTCGTGTTCCACATGTCGCTGCGCGGCCGGGGGCGCGTCGCTGAAGTCGACTACCTGCTGCTCGGGAAGGTCCGCGACGGACTCTTCTCCGAGATGTGGACGACGCCGCTCGATCCCGCGGCGATCGAGAGCTTCTGGTCTGGGCGGCCGAGCTAGGAGATTGACCCAAGACTGTGCCGTGCGGCTGGGCGCGCAGACGCCCCGCCCGCGAGGCGCGCGAGCGAGGCGTAGCGGGAGCTACGGCGAGCGAGTGCAACGAAGCGGGCGGGGATGGATGCGCGTCCAGACGCGCGGAGGCAGTCTTGGGTCAGTCTCCTAGATCGCGCTCAGCCGAAGATCCACACCGCTGCCTTTGCGCACAGCGCGCCCACCAGTCCCGCTGCCGGCAGCGTGACCAGCCACGCGGCGAAGATGTCGAGCGAGAGCCCCCACTTCACCGCCGAGAGTCGCTGCGTCGCGCCGACGCCCATCACCGACGTCGTGATGACGTGTGTCGTGGAGACCGGGAAGCCCATGTACGCCGTCGCGAGCAGCACGCCCGATGCGGCGGTCTCGGCGGCGAATCCATGCGCCGGTGTGAGTTTCACGAGCCGCATGCCGAGCGTGCGAATGATGCGACGGCCGCCCGAATAGGTGCCGAGCCCGATCGTCAGTGCGGAGGCGAGCTTCACCCACAGCGGCACTTCGAGGGCAGTCAGATGGCCCCCCGCAAAGAGCGCCAGCGTGATCACGCCCATCGTCTTCTGCGCGTCGTTCGAGCCATGGCTGAACGCCATCACCGAAGCGGACGCCAGCTGGGCGAACCGGAATCGTCGCATCAGACGGCCTGGGTTCGCGCGCCGGAAGATCCAGTAGATGGCGACCATCAGCAGGATCCCGATCGAGAAGCCGACCAGCGGGGCGATCAGCGTCGGGATCAGCACCTTGTGCAGGATGCCGGACCAAAGCACGTGATCGGGTCCGGACGTCGCGAGCACCGCGCCGGCGATGCCGCCGATCAGGCAGTGGGAGGAACTCGACGGCAGCGCCCACCACCAGGTGAGCAGGTTCCACACGATCGCGCCGACGAGGCCGCCGAGGATCACCGGGTTCGTCACGACGCCGGGATCGACGATGCCCTTCGCCAGTGTCGCCGCAACGTGGGTCGAGACGACGGCGCCCACCACGTTCAGGATCGCCGCGGCAGCCAGTGCGACGTTGGGCGGCACCGCGCGCGTGGAGATCGACGTCGCGACCGCGTTGGCCGCGTCGTGGAAGCCGTTGGTGAAGTCGAAGGCGAGAGCGGTCACGATCACCGCGATGAGCAGCATGTCCATCAGGCGTTCTCGAGCGCCACGCCCTCGATCACGTTGGCGACATCCTCACAGCGATCGATGGCGCCTTCGATGTTCTCGAAGATCTCCTTCCACTTGATCAGCGTCTTCGGGTCCTGCTCCTGCTGAAACAGGCGGGCGATCGCGCGCCGCAGCAGCCGGTCGTTCTGCTTCTCGACTTGCTTCACCGCGCGACACAGTTCGCGGATGTGCTCGGAGCTGGGACGCTTCGCCAGCGCATCGACGGTAGCCTTCATCGCCCGCGTGGCTTCGACGAGATGCGCGGCCATCTCGAGCGCTTCGGGGCGCGCGGCCTTTACGTCGTAGAGCCAGAGATTTTGCGCGGTCGCCTCGATGTGGTCGAGGATGTCGTCGAGGCGACTCGCGATCCGGTGGATGTCGCCGCGATCGATCGGGGTGATGAACGAGGTGTGCAGCAGCTCCATCGCCTGCTGACAGATGCCGTCGGCTTCGTGCTCGATCACGTGGATGCCGGCGGCGTGTTCCTCGGCTTTGCCGAGATCGTCGAGCATCACACGGAGTTTCTCGGAGCCGTTCACGCACAGCGTGGCGTGGTGGGAAAACAGCGCGAAGAACTCTTGCTTCTTCGGGAGCAGGCGCTCGAGCATTCGGAACCTCCGCACCGAGTCGCAGCGCGGAATAGCACAGCGCAGGCCTTATGAACTCTCGCCGCTCGGCGATGCCTCGCTACGCGGGATGGGAGGCGGTCAGAGTTTTTCGGGAGCCTCGAAGCGGCCGTGCATGTGCTCGGTGTGCATCGAGAAGAGTGCCCGCTTGGGAAGGCCGAGCTGGCCGAGGTCGTCCGCGATCGGGTGCGTACCCAGCTCGATGCGCGCGCCGCCGAGCGCGAAGCCGACGCCGCTGCCGCCCTGGACGAAGCGCGTGCAGTGCGGGATCCCCTGGATCAGCGTGTAGGTCGCCAGATCCTGGTCCGGCAGCGTGCGGGTGCCGCCGTGGGGAACCGACAGCGTCAGCACGTGCGCGCCGTCCATCGCGAGACGACAGCGCACGTTGCCGCTCTCGCGCGTGATCTCGATCGACTCGACGGTCTTCGGGAAACCCCAGATGTTGCGACCCGCTTCGCAGGTGAAACCCTGGTTCACCGGCAGTTTCCAGATGTAGGTGCCGAGTTTGCCGCGCAGCAGATCGATCCACGCGCCGACCCAGGGCAGGCCGCGCGGCGCTCGCTTCGGCCGCACGAAGAACGTCAGCGACACCTCATCGTAGTCGCCGAGGTCGTTGTCGCGGTAGTCGATCACCGCGATCGCCAGCGGCGTTCGACGCGGCAGCAGCTCGACCACCTCGAACGCGTCCGGCACCAGCCGGCGTGCGATGCGCGACGACACCAGGAAGGTTGCCACCGAGGCCGAGGCGTCGCGCACGACGACGGGCATCGTGACGCGGCGCCCTTGAATCTCGTAGCTCAGCGGCGCGGCCTGCGGACTCGTCATGCCGCGAGCATACACGG
>CAYGWM010000030.1:35575-46035 GCA_964353555.1 uncultured Spirochaetales bacterium | reverse complement strand
CCCACGCTGCTCGGCTGGGCCGGCATCCTGCTGTCGACGTCTGGCGTGCTGCTGATGAACCTCGCCCGGCCGGACCACGACGGCATCGGTTGGCGGCGTATGTTCGTGCTCGACCGCGGCTCGATCTATGCGCTCACTTGCGCGGCGCTGTTCGCGTTCACGTCGTTCTTCTTCAAGGAAGCAATCGAGCAACTGGTGGCGATCAATCCGACACTGGCGGGTGGCCGCTTCCAGCCCGCGGCGCACACCGTCTTCCATGTCGCGTGGATGCAGGTCGCGCTGGCGACGCCCGCGGTCGCGTGGATGCGCCCGGGCGAACTGCGTCGCAGCGCGGCGCTCTGGCGGACGATGCTCGGCATCGGCATCACCGGTTTCATCGGCAGCCTGTGCTGGTTCTGGGCCTTCGGCCTGACGCTCGTCGCCTACGTGCGCGCGGTCGGTCAACTGGAAGCGCCGATCTCGATCGCGATCTCGGCGCTCTGGTTCCACGAACGCGGCCTCGCGCGCCAGCTCCCCGCCGTCGCCGCCATCGTCGGCGGCGTCGTACTCATCCTTCTCGGCTGACGTAAACCTCGCCGCCCCCTGACCCGTGTTCGGCTCGCCGCCGTCCGGCGGCGAGCGAGATCATCGAGCCGGATCGAGGCGGATCGGCGTCGCGTCATCGCGGCCGAAGAGGGCGCCGATGTAGCGATCGGCGATGCCGTACTTGGCGAGGAAGAGCGCGTTGATGCGGTCGCGCTCGGAAGGCTGCGGAACGGCGGTGAAGGTGGCGCGCTGACCGGCGCGCTCGACATCGACCTGGGATTTTGCGCTGAGGCGCGCCAACCATCCGGACTTGGGATCGCCGGCGCGCAGCCACATGTGGCCATCTGCATCGACGACCCAGATGCGCGTCTCGTGGACGGTGCCCACGGCGTCGGTCGTGCGCAGCGTGACGACTTCGCCGCCCTTTTCGGAGGCGATGAACGAGAGACCGAACACGAAGACCACGAGACCCAACACGAGACCCGCGATGATGGCGATGCGGCGAAACATGGCGTTCCTCCCGGGCGGCGCGCGCAGCCTATCGCGGATCGCGTTGCGAAGCGCTGGCCGCACGCCGCTCGACGCGCCACGGGTCGATCTGTAACGTGTTTCAATTCGGAGGAATGGCGTGACCGAGGTCGCAAGAGTCGAGCGCGGCGCGGGGCTGGTCGAGGGAAAAGTCGCGCTGGTGACGGGTGGGGCGTCCGGCATCGGACGCGCCACCGCGCTGGCGCTGGCGCGCGACGGCGCCCGTGTGTTGGTGGCGGACCTCGACGGCGCGGGCGCGCAAGCCGTCGCTAAGGCGATCTCCGAGCAGGGCGGGGATGCGCGCGCCAGCGAGACGGACGTCGCGCGGCCCGAGCAGGTCGAAGCGATGGTGCGCGCTGCCGTCGCGGCATTCGGCCGTCTCGACTGCGCGGTGAATGGCGCCGGCATTCTCGCAACGCCGGCGCTGCTGCACGACCTCGCGCTCGATCAGTGGGAGCGCACGCTCGCGGTGAACCTGACGGGCGTCTTCCTATGCATGCAGCAGGAACTGCGCGTGATGCGCGCGCAAGGCTCGGGTTCGATCGTGAACGTCTCCTCCGGCGGTGGCGTGCTCGGCACGCCGGCGCTCGGTCACTACTGCGCGTCGAAGCACGGCGTGCTCGGTCTCACGAAGACGGCGGCGCTCGAGAACGCGCGCAGCGGCGTGCGCGTGAACGCGATCTGCCCCGGCTCCACCGACACGCCGATGCTGCAGGGCTTCATGGGTTCCTCCGCCGAAGCGCGCAAGATGATCCTCGCGAGCGCGCCGGCCGGACGGCTCGGCACACCGGAGGAAGTCGCCGAGGCAGCCGTGTGGCTGTGCTCCGACCGCGCTTCGTACGTGAGCGGCGAATCGCTGTTCGTCGACTACGCCGCGGTCTCACGATGATGTCGGAGGGCTACGCGGGATGAAGTTCGTCATCCCCACCGCGTTCTCGCCGACTTCGCAGTTCTGCGAGATGGCGCAGCTCGCCGAGGCGAACGGCATCGACGTGATCGCGATCTCCGATCACGTCGCGCATCCCGAGCACATCGCCTCCCGCTATCCGTACACCGCCGATGGCTCGATCCGCTGGACGGAGGACACCGCGTGGCCCGATCCGTGGGTCTCGATCGGCGCGATGGCGGCGGTGACGTCGCGAATGCGCTTCGTCACGAACATCTACGTGCTCGCGCTGCGCAACCCGTTCCTCGCGGCGAAGGCGATCGCGACCGCGGCGGCGCTGTCGGGCGATCGGGTCGCGCTCGGCGTCGGTGTCGGCTGGTGCAAGGAAGAGTTCGCGTTCTCCGGCCAGGACTTCCACACGCGCGGCAAGCGCACCGACGAGATGATCGACGTGATGCGCAAGCTATGGAGCGGCAGCTACGTGGAACACGCGGGACGCTTCTACCAATTCGGTCGCGTGCGGATGCTGCCGGCCCCGGCCGCGACGGTCCCGATCTACGGTGGCGGTCTCTCCGAACCCGCGCTGCGCCGCGCCGCACGACTCGACGGCTGGATCTCCGATCTGCATACCAGCGCCGAACTCGCCGAGATCGCCGCGACGCTGCGCCGCTACCGCGCCGAGATCGGTCGCGAAGGCGCGCCGTTCGACCTGATCGCCGCGTGCGTAGACGCGTTCGACGCCGACTCGATCCGCCGCCTCGGCGACGCGGGCGTCACGCACTACGCGACCGCCCCGTGGATCCTCCACGGTGGCACCTGGGATTCGCTGCAGCACAAGAAGGACGGCCTTCGCCGCTTCGCAGAAGAAGTCATTGCCAAAATTCGTGGCGTCTAGGGAGCAACGATGAAGCGCTTCGAGAACAAAGTCGTGCTGGTCACGGGCGGTGCGTCCGGAATCGGACGAGCATGCGCGCTTCGCTTCGCACAGGAAGGCGCATCCGTCTTCGTCGCCGACGTGCAGGCCGCCGCGCTCGATGCGACCGCCAAGGATGCGCGCGAACTCGGCGCCAGGTGCGAGAGCGCAATCCTCGACGTCACCGACGAGGACGCAGTGCGCGAGGCCGTGGCCTGCTGCATCGCGCGCTTCGGTCACCTCGACGTGCTCTGCAACGTCGCCGGCATCCTGCGCTTCGACCACACCCACGAGCTTTCGCTGGCGGACTGGAGCCGCGTGCTCGGCGTGAATCTCACCGGCACCTTCCTGCTGTGCCGCGAGGCGATTCCGCACCTGCTCGCGACGCGCGGCAACATCGTCAACATGGCATCCACCGCCGGCATGACGGGACACCCGTGGTCGGCGGCCTACGCGGCGTCGAAGGGCGGCGTGCTCGCTTTCACGCGCTCGATCGCCGTCGAGTACGCGGGGCAGGGCGTGCGCGCCAACGCGATCTGCCCGGGCAGCATCGAGACGCCGATCACGAAGGCGTTCCACATTCCCGAGGGCGCCAACCCGAAGCTGGTGCGACGCATCATGCCGCTCACCGGCTTCGCGGGGCCCGAGAAGGTCGCGAACCTCGCGGCGTTCCTCGCGTCGGACGAGGGGTCGCACATCACTGGCGAAGAGATCCGTATCGATGGCGGCGCGCTGTCGTGAGCGGTCTGCTCCAGGGCCGTGTCGCGGTCGTATCCGGCATCGGCCCTGGCATGGGCCGCGACGTGTCGCTGGCGTTGGCGCGCGAGGGCGCCGATCTCGTGCTCGCGGCGCGTACCGCGAGCAAGATCAGCGAAGTCGCGGCCGAAGTGCGCGCCGCCGGCCGCCGCGCGCTCGAAGTGCCGACCGACATCACGAGCGCCCCCGACTGCAAGCGTCTGGCGGAGCGCGCGATGGCGGAGTTCGGCCGCATCGACGTATTGGTCAACAACGCGTTCGACATGGGCAGCTTCATTCGGATGGAAGACGCCCGCGCGGAAGACTTGCTGCGCCCGCTGCGCGTGAACCTGATCGGCTCGTTGCAACTGACGCACGAAGTGCTGCCGGTGATGAAGGCGCAGCGCAGCGGCTCGATCTTGATGATCAACTCGATGATCATCCGCGACGTGCTGCCGAACATGGGTCCGTACGGCGCTTCGAAGGCGGCGCTACTGGCGGCGACGCAGGGTCTCGCGCGCGAAGTCGGCGTGCACGGCATCCGCGTGAACTCGGTCGTGCCCGGCTACATCTGGGGCGCGTCGCTCGAGGGCTACTTTGCGCACCAGGCGAAGCAGCGCGGTGTCGATCCGCAGGTGGTCTACGACGAGGTCGCCGCGCAGACTGCGCTGCGCCATCTGCCGACGTCCGAAGAGATCGCCGACGCTGTCGTGTTCTTCGCCTCGGATCTCTCTCGCGTCGTCACCGGCCAGTCGCTCGACGTGAACGGTGGACACGTCTTCCATTGACGGAGTTCACCGGCAAGCGCGCGCTCGTGACGGGCGGCGCGTCGGGGATCGGCATCGCGACCGCGCGCAAGCTCGCAGCGCTGGGCGCGCGCGTGGCGCTGCTCGATCTCGATCCGGACACGACCAACTCCGCAGCGCGTCAGATTGGCGGGATCGCGCTGGTCGCCGATGTCCGCGACGCATCGGCGGTCGATGCTGCGTGCGCCAATGCGGCGGCGACGTTCGGCGGCCTCGACCTCGCGTTCCTGAATGCCGGCGTGGGGCAGGTCGCACCGCTGCACGAATACGCGCCCGCGGATGTCGAGCGACTGATCGCGGTGAATCTGCTCGGCGTCTACCACGGGCTGCGCTCGGTGGTGCCGCATCTGCGAGCGGCCGGCGGCGGCGCGATCGTCACCAACGCGTCGTGCAGCGGCATCCAGCCGACGCGCGGCGAGGCGCCCTATAGCGCGGCCAAGGCGGGCGTGATCGCGCTCGCACAAAGCGGAGCGCTCGAGTACGGCCCCGCGATCCGCGTGAACTGCGTCTCGCCGGGCATGATCCGTACACCGATGTCGGAGCTGCTGTTCAAGATTCCGAAGTTGATGGACGCGTTCGACGAAGCGATTCCGTCGGGCCGCGCCGGCACGGCCGAGGACGTCGCCGACGTGGTCGTCTTCCTGCTCTCCGACGCCGCGCGCTACGTGACGGGTCACAACCTCGTCGTGGATGGCGGCCTGTCGCTGGTCGGCGGAGCCATCGATCCCGTGCTGCGGCGCGTGCTCGCGCTGCTCGAACAACGCAACAGCTGAACGCGGTGCGAGTCGACACACCGCTCGCGCTGGCGTCGCTCGCGGAGGCGGGCGAAGAGGCGCGCCGACTCGAAGCGCTCGGCTACGACGGCGCCTTCACCTTCGACGGTCCGCACGATCCGTTCTTTCCGCTGCTGCAGGCGGCCGGCGCGACCGAGCGGCTGGAGCTGATCACCGGTGTGGCGATTGCCTTTGCACGCAGCCCCATGCTGCTCGCGCAGATCGGCCATGACCTTCAAGTGCTCTCGAAGGGACGCTTCCGGCTCGGGCTCGGTTCGCAGGTTCGCGCGCACATCGAGCGACGCTTCTCGCAGCCGTGGTCGCGGCCGGCCGCGCGCATGCGCGAGTTCGTGTCGGGGCTGCGCGCAATCTGGTCGTGCTGGAACGACGGCACGCCGCTCGCGTTCCGCGGCGACTTCTATACGCACACGCTGATGCCGCCGCTGCTGCGACCGGCGCCGTGCCCGTTCGGCCCGCCGCCGGTGTGGCTGGCCGGTGTCGGGCCGCGCATGACCGAAGTCGCGGGCGAAGTGGCGGACGGTTTCCTGCTGCATCCGTTCCACACGCCGGCCTTCCTCGCCGACGTGACGGGCCCCGCGCTGGAACGCGGACTCGCGCGCGCGGGTCGCGCGCGGCGCGACTTCGTCGTCAGCGCGCAGGTGATGATCGTCTCGGGGCGCGACGCCAGCGAGATCGACGCTGCCCGCACCGCGGCCCGCGCCCAGATCGCGTTCTATGCATCGACGCCCGCGTACCGCGGCGTGCTCGATTCCGTGGGTCGTGGCGCGCTGCATCCGGAGCTGCACGCGCTCTCGCGCAGCGGCGATTGGCGCGCGATGGCGGCGCTCGTCGACGACGCATTGCTCGAAGCCATCGCGGTATGCGCGCCGCCCGAGGCGCTCGGCGAACGGTTGCTGCAACGCTATGCGGGCTTCGCGGATCGCATCAGCCTGGTCGCGCCGTGGCAGCCCGACGCGGGCGCCTGGGCGGACGTGGTACGCGTGCTGCAGGCGGCGGGAGTTTGACGACGCGCGGGCTGCGGGATACGAACCCCAGCATGAGCGACCGCGCTGGCATCGACTTCGACCGCCTCGACCTCGCCACGCTGCGCCGCCGCAGCGGCGAGAAGTGGCAGCTCTACGGGCCCGACGTGCTGCCGGCGTGGGTCGCCGAAATGGACTTCCCGATCGCTGCGCCGGTGCGGCGCGTACTCGCGAGCGCGCTCGAGATCGACGACCTCGGCTATCCGCTCGACGTCCGGCCCGACGCGCTGCCGGCGGCCTTCGCGGAGCGCATGGAGACGCGCTTCGGCTGGCGCCCCGATCCGCGCGGCATCGAAGTACTCACGGATGTCGTGCAGGGCATCTACGTCGCGATCGACCAGTTCAGCGCGAAGGGCGAGGGCGTGATCGTGCAGACGCCGGTCTACGCGCCGTTCCTCGTCGCGGTGCGGGAACTCGAGCGGCGACTGGTCGAGAACCCGCTCGTTGCGGGCGAAACGCGCTACGAGATCGACTTCGATCAGCTGCGCGCGGCGATCGATCCGAGCACACGGATCTTCCTGCTCTGCAATCCACAGAACCCGACCGGTCGCGTCTTCGAGCGCCGCGAACTCGAGGCGCTCGCCGAGATCGCGATCGCGCACGATCTCGTCGTCGTCACCGACGAGATCCACGCCGACCTGGTCTATCCGGGGCGCCAGCACATCCCGTTCGCGTCGCTCGCGCCGGAAATCGAGGCACGCACGCTGACGCTGACGTCCGCGACCAAGGCTTTCAACATTCCGGGCCTGCGCTGCGGCATCGCGCACTTCGGCCGCGAGGAGTTGCGCAAGCGCTTCCTGCGCGTGCCGCGCCACGTTCGCGGCGGCATCGGGTCACTCGGCCAGGCGGCGACACTCGCGGCCTGGCGCGAGGGGCAGCCGTGGCTCGATGCGGTGGTCGCTTATCTCGACGGCAATCGGCGCAGTGTGACTCGTTTCGTCGCCGAACGGCTGCCGGGCGTCCGCAGCTTCGAACCCGAGGCAACCTTCTTGGCCTGGCTCGATTGTCGCGCCCTCGAACTCGAGCCGTCGCCGCAGAAGTTCTTCCTCGAGCATGCGCGCGTGGCGCTCTCGGATGGCGGTGTCTTCGGCGCGCCGGGTCGCGGCTTCGCACGCCTCAACTTCGCGACCTCGCGCCCGCTGCTGGGCGAGATCACCACGCGCATCGAGAAATCGCTGCGGGAGCGCAGCGCGCGGTGATACGCTGCGGCCCATGCCGTTCACCATTCGCGATCCCGAGGTCATGGGTGTCACCGCGAGCAGCGTGACGCTCGCATTCCGTGTCGAAGACGCTGCCGGCGCCGTCGATGCACCTGTCCGCGTGCTGCTCGACGGCGAACTGCGTGCGCGCAGCGAAGGCAACGCCGCCGCGCGCTTGGTGCGCATCGAAGGGCTCGATCCGGATACCGAGTACACGCTCGCGGTCGAGGTCGACGGCGCCGCGCGTCCGGCGCCGGATCGCTATTTCCCCGAGCGCGTGCGCACGCTGCCGTCGCCGAGCGCACGCCGCACCGCCACCTTCGCCACGCTGAACGATCTGCATTTCGGGGAGCCCCGTTTCGGCGGCCAACTCACCGCCGATCACGAGTACGGCGATGCCGCCGAAGGCTTTCCGGTGATCCGCGCCGACGACACCGAAGTTCCCTACTGGCGACTGATGAACGACGATGCGATCGCGGAGATCAACACCGCGAACGTCGACGCCGTGGTGGTGAAGGGCGACATCGCCGATCGAGGACTGCCCGAGCAGTTCGGCTTTGCGCGCGAGGCATTCGCAAAGATCCGTGCGCCGCACCATGCCTTCCTCGGCAACCACGACTACTACGGTCGCCACAATGGCGCCGGCGAGGTGGATGGCTACGCGCTGCTCGGCCAGGAGCCGGCCCCCCGCAGCGTCGATCTCGGCGGCTGGCGGCTGGTGTTGCTCGAGACGGCCGAGCCCGGCGATCACCATGGCGTCTTCGACGACGATCGCCTGCAGTGGCTTGCCAGAACGCTGGCCGAGACGCTCGAATCCGCGATCCCGACGCTGCTGCTGATGCATCACCAACCGGTGCCGCCCGAAAAGCGCGACTCCTACCCGAACTCGATCGGGATGCTGCCCGAGCATTCGCTGCCGTTCTTCGACCTGATCGGCGCGAACCCGCAGGTGAAGGGCGTGCTGATCGGCCACACCCATCGCAATCGCGTGCGGCGCTATCGCGCGTCGGGCACGACGCCGTTCGTCGAGGTGAACTGCACCAAGGACTACCCGGGCGGCTGGGCGCATTACGAACTCTACGACGACGGCTCGTTCCGCCAGGAGGTGCGGCGCACCGGCAGCACGCGTGCGCTCGCGCACTCGACGCGCTGTCGCGACTGCTTCCGCGGGCTGTACCGCGATTTCTCGCTCGGCGCGCTCGGCGAGCGGAGCTTCGTTGCGGGAGGCCGCTGACGAATGAATTTCGCGGCGGCGTCGGCAGCCGAATTCGCGCGCGCGATTCGTTCGAAGCAGGTGTCTTCGCGCGAAGCGGTCGAAGCGTGTCTTGCGCGCATCGCGCGGGTGAACCCGGCGTTGAACGCAGTCGTGGCGATGCGAGAGGAGGAAGCGCTTCGCGACGCGGACGCCGCCGACGCTGCGCTCGCGCGTGGCGACGCGCTCGGCCCGCTGCACGGCGTGCCGGTCACGATCAAGGACTCGTTCGATACGGCAGGACTGGTGACGACCTGGGGCACGCCGGGTCGCAAGGGCTTCGTACCCGACGCCGACGCCACGGCCGTCACCCGCTTGCGCGCGGCCGGAGCGATCGTGCTCGGCAAGACCAACACGCCCGAGTTCACGATGGGCTACGAGACGGTGAATCCCATCTATGGACGCACCAACAATCCCTACGACATCACCCGCACGCCGGGTGGATCGAGTGGCGGCGCAGCCGCAATCATCGCCGCCGGCGGCGTACCGCTCGATCTCGGCTCGGACACCGGCGGCAGCATCCGCTTGCCGGCGCATTTCTGTGGCATCGCCGGCATCCGCCCGACGCCGGGTCGCGTGTCGCGCGCCGGGCACGCGATCGGACCGGGCACCGCCACGGACGCGCTCACGACGATCGGTCCGCTCGCGCGGCGCGTCGAGGATCTCGCGCTGGTGCTGCCGCTGCTGCTGGGGCCGGACGGGCGCGATCCGTTTCTCGCGCCGGTTGCGCTCGGCGATCCCGCCGCCGTGAAGCTCGCAGGTCTCCGCGTCGCGCTCTTCGTCGACAACGGGATCTCCCAAGCCGATGCGCCGGTTGCGGGCGCAGTGCGCGCGGCGGCCTCGGCGCTTGCGGCCGCGGGCGCCCGCGTGTTCGAGTACCGGCCGCCGACCGTCGCGCGCGCGGTGCCGCTCTTCATGGCGGTACTGCTGATCGACGGCGGCGTCGGCATCCAGCGGATGCTCGAGCGAGGCGGCACGCGCGTCGCGGACAGCGCGCTCGCGGCCTTCGCGACACTGCCCGCGTTGCCGGTCGAAGAGCGCGTGCGCGTGATCGACGAGTGGGACCGCTTCCGCAGTGATCTGCTCGCCGAGACGCGCGACTTCGATCTCCTCGTGTGCCCAGTGAACTCGCACGCCGCGCTGCGCCACGGCGAGGTCGACGCGGAACTGCTCGCGTTCACGCACACGATGGCGTGGAATCTCGCCGGCTGGCCCGCCGCCGTGGTGCGCGCGGGCACTTCACCGCAAGGGCTCCCGATCGGCGTGCAGTTGGTCGCGCAGCCGTGGCGCGAAGATGTCGCGCTCGCGGCGGCGGTGGAGATCGAACGGGCGCTCGGCGGTTGGCAGCCGGCGCCGGAGGTGTCCGGGTGAGTCTTCCGAAGCGCATCGGCTGGTGGGTGATGGGCGCGTTCTACCTCTTTGCCGGCTGGAACCACTTTCGAACTCCCGACTTCTACCTCCAGATCATGCCGCCCTATCTGCCGGCGCATCGCGAGCTGGTCGAGCTGTCGGGCGTCGCCGAGTTCGCGCTCGGGCTCGTCGCATTGGTGCTGGCGCTGCGCGTGCCGCGGATCCGACGCTGGACGGCGTGGGGAATCATCGCGCTGCTGATCGCGGTGTTCCCAGCAAACCTCCACGTCGCACTGAACAACGTCGCCGTCGGCGGCGCCAGCGAAGGCCTCGGCGCCCTCAACTGGGTGCGACTCCCGCTCCAGCTGGTGCTGATCTGGTGGGCGTGGATCTACACCCGCCCCGACGCAAGCGACTAGGAGAAGGAGAGGTGCCGGGCGTCAACTTATT
>CAYGWM010000030.1:16892-35475 GCA_964353555.1 uncultured Spirochaetales bacterium | reverse complement strand
GTCAACTTATTGAAGCGACTCAGTAAGTCCGCGACGGTTCATCGAATAAGTTGACAAAAAATAAGTTGACGCCCGGCACCGGCTATCCGGCTATCGCGGTACGCCCACGGCGGCGTCGTTGATTGCGCGCGGTAGGGCGGTGGCGATGAGTTCGATCTCTTCGTCGCTGATCGTGAAGGGTGGGCCGAGGCAGACGAGGTCGCGGGCGGTGCCGGCGCCGCCCGGATAGAAGAAGACGCCATGGCCGAAGCCGGCGGCGACGACGCGATTGGTGAACTTCGTTGCGACCGGGAACGGCTCGAGCGTCGCGCGGTCGCGCACGAGCTCGACCGCGAGCAGCAGGCCGAGGCCACGCACCTCGGCGACGCGCGGGTGATCGGCGAGCGCGGCGCGCAGCCGATCGAGCAGGCTTTTGCCCTGTTCGGCGGCGCGCGCGACGAGCCCCTCCCGTTCCATGATCGTGAGCACCGCGAGCGCCGCGGCGCACGACGAAGGGTGCGCGGCGTAGGTGTAGAACATGAACTCCTCGCGCTGCGCCACGAGCGGGGCGAGCACGGCGTCGGTCGCGTAGAGGCCGCCCATCGGCGCGTAGCCGCCCGCGAGTCCCTTGCCGCCGACGAGGATGTCGGGCACGACGCCCCAATGATCGACGGCGAAGTTGCGTCCGGTGCGGCCGAAGCCGGTCATCACCTCGTCGGCGATCAGCAACACACCGTGGCGGCGGCAGATCTCGGCGAGGCGCGGCCAGTATTCGTCGGGCGGAACCAGCGCGCCCGCGGTCGAGCCCACGACCGGTTCGGCGACGACCGCGGCGATCGTCCCCGGACCTTCGCGTTCGATCAGCGTCTCGATGGCGTCCACGCAGGCGACGCCGCAGCTCGGCCGCGACAAGCCGAGCGGACAGCGCAGGCAGTAGCAGGCCGGTGCCTTCGGCCAATCGATCAGCAGCGGCTCGAGACCCTTGCGGCGCTTCTCGTGGCCGCCGACGGACAGCGTGGCGAGCGTCGTGCCGTGATAGGAGAGATCGCGGCCGATCATCTTCCAGCGTTCGGGCCGGCCCGCCGCGAGGTGGTGTTGGCGCGCGAGTCGCAGTGCGGCGTCCATCGACTCGGAGCCGCCGCTCGTGAAGGTGACGCGGGTGAGTCCGCGCGGGAGCCAGCGTTCGACGAGGCGCTCGGCCAACTCGATACGCTCGTCGGTCGCGAAGGGCGGGACGAGATAGCTCGTCGCTTCGAGCGTCCTCGCGACGGCCTCGGCCACCTCGCGGCGCCCATGGCCGATGTTCGCGACGATCGCGCCGCCCGCGGCGTCCAGGATGCGCCGCCCGTCCGCCAGGAACAGCCATGCGCCTTCGGCTCGTACGACCGGGACCGCTACCCCGCCCGGCAGGAACGGGTAGCGCTGCACGCGCGCAGGATCGGCGACCGGACGACTTTGAGAGACGCTCACGGCGCGCCATGATACGCAAACCCTGCGCGGGAGGATCTGTCGTGACGAATCGATCTTCCGATGGCCGCGATCGGCGCCGCGACCTGCTGCTGCGCGTGCCGCTCTTCGCACGGCTCACGGCGCCGCAGCTCGATGCGCTCGCCGCGGCCGCCACCACGCGGCGACTCGACGCGCGCGAAGAACTCTTTCACAAGGGCGACGCGGCGGCGCAGGTCTACGTGATCGCGAGCGGTCGCTTGAAGGTGGTCTCGACTTCGAACGAGGGCTCGGAACTCGTGCTGAACCTGCTCGATGCGAACGAAGTGGTCGGCGAGCTGCCGCTGCTGGTCGGCGGCGAGCGCACCGCGACGGTAGTCGCGCTCGAAGCGAGCGAACTGGTGGTGCTAGAGCGGCGCGAGTTCCTGCGCTTTCTGCGCGACCACCCCGAAACGGCGGTCGAGTTGCTCACGGTGCTCGCCGAGCGCGTGGTGCGCCTTTCCGAATGCATCGAGGACATCGTATTCCTCGGCATCGCGGGGCGGATTGCAAAGAAGCTGCTCGTACTGGCGGAGAACTTCGGCGCAGAGGAGCGCGACGGCGTGCATGTCACACTGCGTCTCTCTCAGGGCGAGCTGGCGCAGTACGTGGGCACGACGCGCGAGACGGTGAACAAGCAGATCCGGATCTGGACCGAGCAGGGCGTCGTCAGCATGGACACCGGCGCCATCACGGTTCATCGGCGCGGCGAACTCCAGCGGCTCGCAGGGCTGGTGGCCTAGCCGGCTGGCTCGTGGTTCTCCGCAAGCCCCCCCTTGCGGCGCCGAGCTGGCGTCGTCTATACGGCCGTCGATGCGAATCCGCTGGCTCTGTCTCGCGATCGCGCTGGTCGCGGTGGCCCCGCTCGCGAATGCGGAGGAGACGCTACCGACCGGCGAAGAGATCGTGCGGCGGGTGAACGCGCGCGATGAAGGCGAGTCGGTCGCGCGCACCTGGACGATGGAACTCGTCGAGAAGGACGGGACGATCCGCGCACGAACGCTGCAGTCGTACCGGCGCCGCTTCGGTGACGAGAAGCGCGCGGTGCTTTTCTTCGAGGATCCGCCGACCGTGAAAGGCACGGCGCTGCTCACCTTCGACTACGCCGATGTGGCCCGCCCCGACGATCAGTGGTTCTACCTGCCCGCACTGCGCAAGTCGCGTCGCGTCGCGCTCTCGGAGCGCGGCCGCGCGTTCCTCGGCACGGACTTCTCGTTCGAGGACATGAAACGCGAAACGCAGCTCAGTCTCGACGACTACGTGTGGAAAACGGTCGGCGAGGAGATCGTCGACGGTCACCGCTGCTTCGTCGTCGAGGCCACGCCGATCGACGAGCGCATCGCGCGCGAGTTGGGCCACGGTCGCGTTCGGGTGCGCGTGGATGCGGAGATCTGGTTCCCGCGCTTCGCCGAATACTGGGAGCTGGACGGAGCGCCGCAAAAGACGATCCGGCTCTTCGACGTCGTGAAGGTGCAGGATATCTGGACGGCGCAGCGCATCGAGGCCGAGAATCTCGCGACCGGGCATCGCACGATACTGCGTTTCCGCGAGATCGACTTCCGCGCGGAGATCCCCGAAGAGCTGTTCAGCGAAGCGGCGCTGCGACGGGGTGCGCCATGAGTAACCTGACCCGGAGCGGCAGAGCGAAGCTCGCGCTATAATTTTACTCCATGCGGTTCAACGTACGCGGGGCTTCGCTGGTCATCGGTTTCGCGCTCGCTCTGCTCGCAAATGGGGCCGTTGCGCTGAACACGCCCGATGAAGAGCTCGTTCCCGACGAACGCGTCGAGACGTACGCCAGCACGCCTGTGCACGATGATCACGATCCGCGCAACGCGGCTCACCCGCTCCGGATCGTTGCCTACGGCCTGCATCCGGTCGGCGTCGCGCTCGACTGGATCGTCGTGCGGCCGGCCGTCTGGGTGGTTCGACACGAGCCGTTCCGGACGATCTTCGGCTACGAAGACTGATTCTTTCTCCACTTTTTCATTGTTCGAGGACTGGCCCGGCGGTATGGTCCTTGCATGGCATCACGCTCGCTTGGATCCGCAATCCGCGTCGCCGCGGTCGTCGTCGCGGTAGCCACTGCCAGCGGCCACGTCCGGGCGGCCGGTCCGCCGATGCAGCTGTCCAAGATGACCTTTGTCGCGTCGAACGAGAACGTGACCGAAATTCGCGTAGCGGCGGATTCGGGCGTGATCGACGAAGTGGCCAACAAGGCCCATCTCGCCGCGGTACACGCTGAATGGGCCGGCGCAGACGGCAAGCCTTCGCTCGAACTCACCTGTGAGCGCGGTGAACTCGACCTCGAGACCAACGACCTCGTCGCCAGCGGCAACGTGCGCGGCGTGCTCGCCGACGGGCGCCGCTTCGTCGGCCCTTCGCTGCGCTACGACCGCGCCAAGGGCGTCGCTTTTACCGATGCGCCGGTTGAGATCATCGAGAACGACCGCGTGCTTTCGGGCGCTGGATTCCGGTACCACGTGCGCGATCGGCGCCTGCGCCTCACGGGCGGTGCGCGGGTCGAGGAGAACAGAACGCCTTGATGCGACGACGCTGGCTTTGGCTCATGGGATTCGGGGGGTGCCTGCTCGCGTTGCCGGCGCATCAGGCGGTCGCAACGGAGCCGAGTGCCTCGAGTACGGCGGCAGTTTCGCCGAAGAAAGCGGCGACTGATGCCCAGGGCGCCGTCTCGAGCGCGCCGCCCACAGTCGAGGGAGCCGAGCAAAGCGTGTCGATGTTCCCGATCAAGGGCGACAAGCCGCTTTCGATCCGCTCCGACGAGCTGGAGGCCGTCGAGGCCGATGGGCGTCGCCGGCTGCTCTTCACGAGCAATGTGCAAATCGACCAGGGCGATCTGCGCGTGAACTCGGATCGCCTCGAAGCGTTCTATCCGCCCGGCGGCTCGCAGCCCGACAAGCTCGTCGCTTCGGGTCACGTGCGTGTGTCGCAACTGAAGCGTCGCATGCTCTGCGACAACGCGACCTTCTTTCAGACCGAGGACCGTCTGCTCTGCGTCGGCAATGCCGAACTGCAGCAGGGCGACGACCGCGTTCGCGGCCGTGAGATCGAGATCTTCATCAAACAGAACCGCGTGAAGGTGAGGGGCGGGGCAACCGTGAACGTGACGCCGTCACAGGACGGCAAGCAACCCGCCGCAGAGGCCAAGGCTGCGCCTACCGCGAAGGCGAGGCAGGCGAAGCCGTGACCGGCCCGGTGCTCGCCGCGCGCGGTTTGCGCAAGCGCTACGGCGACCGCGAGGTGCTTTGCGGTGTCGACTTGCACGTAGAGCCGGGCGAGGTCGTGGGTCTGCTCGGCCCGAACGGCGCAGGCAAGACCACCACCTTCAACCTGATCGTCGGCGAAGTGCGGCCCACGCAGGGACGCGTCTTCCTCGGCGAGCGCGAAATCACCGATCTGCCGATGTTCCGCCGCGCGCGGCTCGGCATCACCTATCTGCCGCAGGAGCCTTCGATCTTTCGTCGCCTCTCGGTGGCGGACAATCTCAACGCGATTCTCGAGACCGTCGAGGACAAGCCCGCGATCCGCCGCGAGCGGCTGCACGAGCTTCTGCAGGAACTCGGACTCTCGGGCAAGGAGAACCTGCGCGGCGACGCGCTGTCGGGCGGCGAACGACGCCGCGTCGAGGTCGCGCGCGCGTTGGTGCTCGAGCCGAAGTTCATGCTGCTCGACGAACCGTTCTCCGGGATCGACCCGATCGCCGTCGGCGAGATCCAGAAGGTGGTCGATCAGCTCCGCACGCGCGGGATCGGGATCGTCGTGACGGACCACAACGTTCGCGAGACGCTCGCGATCTGCGACCGCGCCTACATCATCAAGGATGGGACGATCCTGCGCGAAGGGCCGCCGGCCGCGATCGCGGCCGACGCAACGGTGCGCGAGATCTACCTGGGCGCGAACTTCCAGTTGAACTGACCGCGACCAACGGAACGCAACCAAGCAACCGGAACCGGATTCTACGCGATGGCGATCGAGATCAAACAACAGCTCCGCTTGAGCCAGCAACTGGTGATGACGCCCCAGTTGCAGCAGGCGATCAAGCTGTTGCAGTTGTCGCGGATGGAACTCGCCGACCTGGTGCAGCAGGAGCTGCAGGAGAACGTCGTCCTCGAGGAATCGATCGAGGGCGTGGACGATCTGCCGCGCGAGGTCGTCGCCGACAGCGAAGAGGCGCCGACGCCGAGTTCCGAAGAGAACATCGACATCCCCGAGAACCGCGAAGCCAGCAACGCCGAGAAGATCGCCGACATCGACTGGCAGAGTTACGCCGAAGCGTATCCGCAGACCGGCTTCCAGAACGAGATTCGCGAGGACGATGAGCGGCGCTCGCTCGAAGGCACGCTCACGCGGCGCGAAACGCTGGCCGAGCACATGAACTGGCAGCTCCAGCTCTCGGACCTGGACGCGGCCGAACGGATCGGCGCCGAGTGGATCATCGGCAACCTCGACGAGGACGGCTACTTGCGCGCGGACCTCGACGAGATCGCGCGTCGCTCGGGCGCGTCGCTCGAAGTGGTCGAGAAGGCGCTCGCGAAGATCCAGCTATTCGATCCGGCGGGCGTCGCCGCTCGGGATCTCCGCGAGTGCCTGTTGTTGCAGATCGATGCGCTGCGCCTCGAGGAACCGTTGGTTCGCACGCTGGTCGCCGATCACATCGACGCTTTGCAGAAGCGCGACTTCCGCGGCATCGCCCGCGTGCTCGGTGTGACGATCGAAGAGGTGGCCGTCGCGTCGCGGGTGGTGGGACGCCTGGAGCCGCGACCCGGCCGGCCCTTTGGTGGCGAAGAAGCCGTCTACATCATCCCCGACATCTACGTCCACAAGATCGGTGACGAGCTGCACGTGGTGCTGAACGAGGATGGCCTGCCCAAGCTGCGCATCAACCAGTTGTACCGCGACGTGCTCGCGCGCGGCGCCGAGGGCGTCGCCAAGGACACGCGCGACTACGTGCAGGACAAGGTCCGCTCGGCGTTATGGCTGATCAAGTCGATCCATCAGCGGCAGCGCACGATCTACAAGGTGATGCAGAGCATCATCAAGAATCAACGCGAGTTCTTCGAGCGCGGCGTGCAGTACTTGAAGCCGCTGAACCTGCGCGACGTAGCCGACGACATCGGAATGCACGAATCTACCGTGAGTCGCGTCACCACCAACAAGTACGCGCACACGCCGCAGGGCATTTTCGAACTGAAATTCTTCTTCAACTCGAGCATCAACCGGGTCGATGGCGACGCGATCGCAAGCGAGAGCGTGAAGGAGAAGATCCGGCGCATCATCCAGGCCGAAGACCCGCGCCGGCCGCTCTCGGACCAGCGTATTGCGGAGATGTTGCGCACCGCGAACATCGACATCGCACGCCGCACGGTGACCAAGTATCGCGAGGCGATGAACATGTTGTCCTCGACGAAGCGCCGCCGGGTCGGCTAGCCTGACCCCCCGGCGAGGGCGCGAATGAAGATCTCCGACATCTTGGTCCGGGACGCCGTGATCCTCGACCTCGCGGCGCGCGAGAAGCGCGACGTGCTCGCCGAGATGGCGAATGCGCTCGCTGGCGCCGAGTCTGGACTCGACGAAGCGCGCCTGCTGGATGTGCTCGTCGAGCGCGAGAAGCTCCAGAGCACCGGGATCGGCGAAGCGGTCGCAATCCCGCACGGTAAAGTTGCCGGGCTTGCGCGTCTGCTGGCCTCGTTCGCGCGCAGCCGCGACGGCGTCGACTTCGATTCGATCGACGGACAACCGACACACCTCTTCTTCCTGCTCGTGGTGCCCGAACACTCGGGCGGCCAGCACTTGAAGGCGCTGGCTCGCATCTCGCGCTTCCTGCGCGATGCGAGCTTCCGCAAGCGACTCCTCGAGGCCGGGACCCGGGACGAGGTCCTCCGGGCCATCGAGGAGGAAGACGCGAAGTTCTAGTTCTGGCTCTCGCCGCTCGCCTGTGGCTCGCTACGCGGGAAGCGTTCGCCTCGATGCACACGAAGTTCCGGAGCACATCGGCATGACGGCACGGGCCCACGGAGCGCTCGTCGACGTGCAGGGCGTCGGAGTCTTGCTCCTCGGGCCGAGCGGCATCGGCAAGAGCGAATGCGCGCTCGAACTGGTACGGCGCGGCCACCGATTGGTGGCGGACGACGTCGTGTTGATGGAATGCGATGGCGACGGACGGCTCTTCGGCGAGTCACCCGAGCTGATCCGGCACCACATGGAACTGCGCGGGATCGGCATCGTCTACCTGCCCGACCTGTTCGGGCCCGATGCCGTGGGCGAACGCGCCGAGGTCGGGTTGGTGTGCCGGCTCGCCGAGTGGCGCCCGGATCTCGAGGTCGAGCGCGTCGGGCTCGAACGCCCGATCGAAAGCTGGGACGGCGTGCCGCTGCCTGCGCTGGTGCTACCGGCGCGACCCGCGGGCAGCCTCGCGACGCTCGTCGAGGTCGCAGTCCGCGATCACGTGCATCGCCGCGCCGGCCGCAGCGCCGCGAGCCGGCTCGACGATCGGCTGCGCGCCGAAGGCGAGCGTCGATGAGCCACGACGGAACGCGCATCGTCTTCGTCTCCGGACTTTCTGGAAGCGGTCGCACGACCGCGATGGGCGCGCTCGAAGACCTCGGTTTCTACGGCGTCGACAACATCCCGCCGCAGCTGATCGAGCAATTCGTCGATCTGTGCGCGAAGGCGAACCCACCGGTGCGCGACATCGCGCTGGCGCTCGACGCCCGCGAGGCGGCGTTCCTCAAGGGCTTTCCCGCGGTGGTGCAGGCGATCCGGGCGAGCGGAGCGCGTGCCGACGTGCTCTTCCTCGATTGCGCCGATGAGGTGCTGGTGTCGCGCTACCGCGAGACGCGCCGCGTGCATCCGCTCTCGCCCGCTGGCACCGTCGAGCAGGGAACCACGCGCGAGCGCGCGCTTCTCGAAGACGTCGCACGACTCGCGGACTACGTGCTCGACTCCTCGCGCCTGAACATCCACCAACTGCGCGATGCCGTGGTGCGCTGGGTGACCGGCGAAGGAAAACCGAGCGTCGTGACGCTGGTTTCTTTCGGCTACCGATACGGCATTCCGCCCGGGGCGGAGTTGCTCTTCGACGTGCGCTTCCTGCCGAACCCGCATTTCGAGCCGCTGCTGCGCCCGAAGACGGGACTCGACGAGGATGTCGCCGACTTCGTGCTCGAACATCAGCGCACGCAAGAGCTGTTCTCGCGGCTCGGCGCCTTCCTCGACTACCTGCTCGAGCGTTACGACGCCGAGGGCAAGGCTTACCTGACGATTGGGATCGGTTGCACCGGCGGCCGCCATCGCTCGGTCGCGGTCGCAACGCGCCTCGCCGAGCGGTTGCGCGGGAGCGGCCGCGAGGTCAACGTGCAGCATCGAGACGTGGAAAAGGAAGCCTGATGGCACCCGGCGTCGTGATCGTGACCCACTATCGGCTCGGCGAAGAATTCCTGCAGGCGCTGCGGCTGATCGTGCCGGATGCGCCGCCGTTCCAGGCGGTCTCGATCGACCCGAAGCAGTCCGTCGACGAGATGCGCGAGTCGATCGCCGATGCGTTGCGCCGCGCCGACGCCAGCTCCGAAGGCCCTGGCCCGCAGAGTCATCAGAGCGGCGAGGGTGTGTTGATCCTCACCGACATGTTCGGGGGTACACCGTCGAACATGGGCTTGTCGTTCCTCGAGGAGCACCGCGTCGAGGTCGTCACCGGTCTGAACCTCCCGATGCTGATCAAGCTCGCGACGATGACCGACAAGCGGCCACTCGACGAGCTGGCGACCTTCATCAAGGAGTACGGCCAGCGCAACATTCGCGTGGCCTCGGAGATCCTCCCGGAAGGGCGCAAGTGAACGTGGTGGCCGCCTGCGTGGGCGAGTTCACCGTGCGCCACACGCTCGGTCTTCACGCGCGGCCGGCGGGTCGCTTCGTAGCGCTCGCTTCGCGCTTTCAGGCCGAGATCGAAGTCACCCGCGCCGGCGAGCCGGGCGAGTGGGTGAACGGGCGCAGTGTGCTGTCGCTGCTCTCGCTGGCAGCCGCGTTCGGAACCCGGCTGCGCGTGCGTGGCGTCGGCGCCGACGCCGCGCAGGCCGTCGCTGCGCTCGGGCAGGTGCTCGAGCAGCCGCTCGAGGGCGACGGCGGGTAGACCGGGGCTGGCGTTTTCAACGCTGTTTGAGCCCGGCCTGGGTGTCCCGTAGACTGCGGCGCCCAAGAGTCCAGGCCACAGGAGAAAACGCATGGCTTCCCGCTCGTTGTTCACGTCCGAGTCGGTGTCGATGGGACACCCGGACAAGATGTGCGACCAGATCTCGGACGCGGTCCTCGATGCGCTGCTCGAACAGGATCCGCGCTCGCGCGTCGCCTGCGAATCGCTCACGAAGACCGGCTTCATCGTGCTGGCTGGTGAGATCACCACGGACGCCAAGGTCGAATACGAGCACCTCGCTCGCCAGGTGGTGCGCGACATCGGCTACACGTCGTCGGACATGGGTTTCGACGCCGAGACCTGCGGCGTTCTCGTCGCACTCGGTCAGCAGTCGCGCGACATCGCCCAGGGCGTGACCGAAGGCGAGGGCCTGCACAAGGAGCAGGGCGCCGGCGACCAGGGGATGATGTTCGGCTTCGCCTGCACCGAGACGGCCGAGCTGATGCCGGCACCGATCCGGCTCGCGCACAAACTGATGGAGATGCACCGCACGCACTTCGAGAGCGGCGAGATCGACTACCTGCGGCCCGATGCGAAGTCGCAGGTCACCGTCGAGTACGACGATCACAACCAGCCGGTGCGCATCGCGGCGGTCGTGCTCTCGACGCAGCACGCGCCCGACGTCGGCTACGACAAGCTGCGCAAGGACGTGATCGAGAAGGTGATCCGTCCCGCGCTGCCGGCCAAGCTGGTCGACGACGACACGATCTTCCACGTGAATCCGACCGGCCGCTTCGTGGTCGGCGGGCCGATGGGCGACGCGGGCCTAACGGGCCGCAAGATCATCGTCGACACCTACGGCGGCATGGGTCGTCACGGAGGGGGCGCCTTCTCGGGCAAGGACCCGAGCAAGGTCGATCGCAGTGCCGCTTATGCAGCGCGCTGGGTGGCGAAGAATCTGGTGAAGGCCGGCGTCGCGACGCGCTGCGAGGTGCAGGTGGCCTACGCGATCGGCGTCGCCGAGCCGGTCTCGATCCGCGTCGACTCGTTCGGGACAAGCAAGCTCTCGCAGTCGGATCTCGAGCGCCTGGTCCGCAAGCACTTCGACCTCACCCCGCGCGGCATCGTCGAGGGGCTGCAACTGCTCCGACCGATCTATCGCGCGACCTCCTACCACGGACACTTCGGACGCGAAAACCAGGGTTTCCCGTGGGAGGAGACCACGAAGGCCGAGGCGCTCGCGCGCGACGCGGCAAAGTAGGTCGAGCGGGCCTGTTCTCGCGTCTCGATTGGTTGCGCCGGCAGGGTCTGCGTGCCATAACCCTCGCGCATGCGTTGGGGGGGTGAGGGCGTGGGACTCCGAGCGGGGTCCGTTTGCCTGCGGCAGCGTCGCCGGTGGTGCTTCGCCGGCTGGGCAAGCGGGTTCGCGGCTCTGTGGATTGGAGCGATCACGCCCGTCACCGCTTCCGCTGCGGCTCCGACGATCGCGGTTCGCGTGCTGATCCTCGACGGCGCGCCGCGTGTCTTCATCGATGGGAAAGTGCGACGTGGCGCGGCCCGATTCGCAGCGCCGGGCCCGCACGACGTGGACGGACGGCAGCTTCGCGGGAGCGTGACAGTGATCAAGGAGCGCGGCGGACTGCGCGTCGTGAACGAATTGGCGCTCGAGGACTACGTGGCGGGAACATTGCTGGGCGAAGTGTCTGAGGGATTCGGCGACGTGGTATTGCGCGCGCAAGCGATCGCGATCCGCACCTATGCGTTGCACCGGCGCGCCCACCCGCGATCACCCGACTACGACGTCGAGGGGAGCACCGCGGGGCAGGTCTACCTGGGCTTCGACGGCGAGACGCCGGCCGTGCGGAGTGCGGTCGACGCGACCCGCGGGCAGATCCTCACCTTCGACGGCGAGCCGATTCTCGCGGCATTCCATTCGGCGGCGGGCGGTCGCACCGCGACGGCCGCCGAAGTGTGGGGACGCGAGGTGCCCTACCTCGTGAGCGTCGGTGTGCCGGGCGAGGAGGACTCGCCTGACACGTACTGGCGCGCTCCGGTTTCCAACGAGGAACTCGGCGACGCGCTCGCAGCAGCGGGCAAGGGCGTTGGTCGCGTACGTGACGTGACCGTCGCCCGGCGTACCCCGAGCGGCCGCAGTGCCGCGCTGCGTGTGCGAGGCACCGAAGGCGACGCGGAGCTTTCGGGCGAGATGTTGCGACGCGTGCTCGGGCCCACGCGCCTGCGCAGCACGCTCTTCGAGGTGCGTCGTACGGCGGATGGCTTCGTGTTCGTCGGCTCGGGGAACGGGCACGGCGTCGGCATGAGTCAGTGGGGCGCACGCTCTCTCGCGCGGCGCGGCTCGGACCACCGGCAGATCCTCGCGCGCTTCTACCCGGGCGCGCGCATCGAGCGTATCTCATCGCAGACCGCGCGCGTCGCTGGAACGTCCGTTCTCGCGGCCCATGCCGGCGAAATCGGAGCTTCCCAGTGAACGCATTCTTCGGCGCGATTCCGTTGCAGGCGGCGGGCGGGGCTCCGCCGCAGTCGCCGATCGGGTTCCTGCTCCCGATGGCGCTGATCTTCGTCATCTTCTACTTCCTGCTGATCCGTCCCCAGACCAAGCGCCAGAAAGAGCAGGAAGAGATGCTCAAGCGCGTGGAGAAGGGCGACCGCGTGGTCACCACCGGCGGGCTGCACGGCGTCGTGACGGGCGCCACCGACGACGTCCTGACGATCGAGATCGGCGCGGGCAATGCTCAACCGCTGCGCGTCAAGGTCGACCGCGCGCGCATCGACCGGGTGTTGGGCAAGGGCAAAGGAGAGGGCGAGTGAGCGGATCGCGATGGAGGGTGGCCGGAGTCGTCGCGAGCCTCCTCCTCTTCGGCTGGTACACGCTGGCGAACTTCTTCCCGGCTTCGGTTCGCAAGGACAGCGCCTGGCTTCCGGACCAGGCGATCCGGCTGGGCCTCGACCTGCAGGGTGGTATCCACTGGGTGCTCGGTCCGGACCTTGCGATTGCGATCGAGCACGAGCTCGACGTGCTGCGTGCCTCGCTCCAGGAGACACTCACCGAGAAGAAGGTCACGCCGACGCGCATCGCCGTCGAAAACGGCCAGCTCCTCGTCGACGCCGCAAGCCCCCAGGACTCCGCGACGATTCGAGAAGCCGCGCTGGAGACCAAAGTCCTCGAGATCGCGCGGACGGAAGGCAATCTGCTCGCGATCAAGCTCACACCCGCGTGGGAGCGCGAGGTTCGCCTTCGTAGCGTCGAGCAGATGCTGGAAGTCATCCGGCGCCGCGTCGATGATCCGATCCAGGGCATCCCGGAATCGGTCGTGACACGTCAGGGCGACGATCGCGTGCTCGTGCAGATTCCGGGCGGTCAACTCGATCGCGAGCAGGCGCGCAACCTGCTCCAGCAGACCGGCTTCCTCGAGTTCAAGATCGTGCTCGACGAGGCGCCCACGGAAGAGCTGTTGCGCAAGCGACACGCGGATGGACTTCCCCCGGATACGGTGATCGTCTTCGAGAAGGAGAAGGGCAGCGACCGTGTGCTGAGCGCGTATCTGGTCCCGAAGGCCGCGAATCTGACGGGCGAGTCGCTGACCGACGCGCGCTCGGGCATGGACCCGCGCTACGGCTGGATCGTCAACTTCACCTTCAACTCCGACGGCGCGACGAAGTTCGGCAAGCTGACCGGCGACAACATCGGCAAGCGGCTCGCGATCCTGCTCGATGGTCAGGTCTACAGCGCACCGAGCCTGCAGACGCGCATCGGCGGCGGCCGCGGTTTCATTCATGGTCGTTTCGATTCGGACAGCGCGGCCGAACTCTCGGTGATCCTGCGCGCCGGTTCACTGCCGGTCCCGATGAAGATCGAAGAGGAGCGCACGATCGGACCGGCTCTCGGCGCCGACTCGATCCGCAGCGGCACCTGGGCCTCGCTGCTCGGTTTCGGGCTCGTCGCCGCGTTCGCGATGATCTACTACCGGCTCTCGGGCGTCTACGCGACGGCGGGTCTACTGGCAAACGTGGTATTGCTGCTCGGCGTGATGGGCATGTCCGGCGCGACGCTGACGATGCCGGGAATCGCCGGCCTGGTGCTCACCGTCGGTATGGCGATCGACGCCAACGTGATCATCTACGAGCGCATTCGCGATGAGCTGCGCGCCGGCAAGCTGCCGCGTGCGGCGATCCGCACCGGCTTCAACAAGGCGTTCTGGACCGTCATGGACGCCAACATCACGACGCTGCTCGCAGGTCTCGTGTTGTTCCAATACGGCACGGGGCCGATCAAGGGATTCGCCGTGACGCTCTGCATCGGCATCATCACCAGCGTCTACACGGCGCTCGTGATCCCGCGCCTGCTCTTCGAGTTCTATCCCGGCAACCGGCCGGTCCAGACCCTGTCGATTTGAGGAGACCGGCGTGTTCGAGCTGATCCGTCCCGATACCCACTACGACTTCATCGGGAAATGGAAGTACTGCGTCGCAGGATCGCTCGCGATCATCCTGCTCGGCCTGGCCGCGATCCCGGTCATCGGAATCCGCTGGGGTATCGACTTCGTCGGTGGCACCGAGGTCCAGGTGCACTTCGCCGAAGGCGTACAGACCGACGAAGCCAGGATCCGCGACGCGGTGCAGAGCGTCGGCGTCGGCGAACCGAGCGTCGTGCGCTACGGCGAGGCGGACTCGAGTCCCGAGTTCCTGATCCGCTTCCAGAGCGGTGCCGAAGACCAGGGCGCCGAGCAGAATCAGATCGTCGACCGGATCCGGAAGGCGCTCACCGAGCAGGTCGGCGCGCTCAGCGTCGATCGCGTCGAGTACGTGGGGCCGAAAGTCGGCGCCGAGCTGCGCCGCGCCGGCATCAAGTCGATGCTGATCGCGTTCGCGCTGATCCTCGTCTACGTCGGATTGCGTTTCTCCGCGCAGTTTGCGCCCGGCGGCGTGATTGCGTTGATCCACGACGTGCTGGTGACGTCGTCGATCTGGCTGCTCTGCGGCCAGCAGTTCGATCTCCAGGTGTTGGCCGCGCTACTCGCGCTGATCGGCTACAGCATCAATGACACGATCGTGATCTTCGACCGGATCCGCGAGGTCATGGGCATCCACACCGCGCAGGATCTCCCGTCGGTGATCAACCAAGCCATCAATCAAACGCTCTCGCGAACGATCCTGACGTCGGGCGCCACGCTGCTCGCGGTGATCGCGCTGGTGCTGGTGGGCGGCGAAGTGATCTTCCCGTTCGCTGCGACGATGGCGATCGGCATCGTCGTCGGCAGCTACTCGACCGTCTACATCGCGTCGCCGATCATGCTGCTGCTCACCGATCGCAAGAAGGCCGGCGAGTCGAAGATCCCGGCGAAGGCCAAGAAGAACGGCAAGCAGGCCAAGGCGCGCGCTTAGGCGCGCTCGCGTAGAAATGCGGCGAGCGCCTCCGGCGGGAGCGGCTCGGCGACGTGGAAGCCCTGGAGGACGTCGCAGCCGAGCGCTTCGAGCGTCGTGCTCTGCTCGCTACTCTCGACGCCCTCGGCGATGACGCGCAGCCCGAGCTGCCGGCCCAGCGCGACCACGCCGGCGACGATCGCCGCCCCGCGGCTCGCCGAGCCGAGTGCCGCGACGAAGCTGCGGTCGATCTTGATGGCGTCGATCGGCAGCCGAACCACGTGGCTCAGCGACGAATATCCGGTGCCGAAATCATCGAGCGCCAGCCGGATCCCGAGCGCGCGCAGGCGCGCGAGCGTATCCAACACTGCCGCGTCGTCTACCAACAGCGCGCTCTCGGTGATCTCGAACTCGAGCAACGACGGGTCGGTCGCCTCCTGTTGCAAGAGCGCCTCCACGCTGCTCGCAAAGTCCGGGTCATGGAGCTGGCGACTCGAGATATTGACCGCAACGATCACGGTCGGGTCGCCGAGCTGGCGCCACGCCGCGAGCTGACGGCACGTCTCCCGCAGCACGAAGCTGCCGAGCTCCAGGATGAGCCCCGATTCCTCGGCCACCGGGATGAAATCTGCCGGCCCCACCGGGCCGAGTTCCGGGCACTGCCAGCGGACGAGCGCTTCGACCGCCACGACCCGTCCGCTCGAAACCTCGAGCTGCGGCTGATAGACGAGTGAGAGCTCCCCGCGCGCGAGGCCGAGTCGCAGCAGCGTTTCGATCCGC
Source organism: uncultured Spirochaetales bacterium (assembly GCA_964353555.1). Lineage (GTDB taxonomy): Bacteria > Myxococcota_A > UBA9160 > UBA9160 > PR03 > PR03. Next base: position 19,703 of record CAYGWM010000030.1, on the reverse strand, counting down.
AACGTGCGTGACCTGCGTTCATTCATCGACTCGCGGAAGAATTGGTAGACCGAGCCGCCTCGCTGCTTGGCTGCGTCGATCGCGGTCTGGGCGTTGCGGAGCAGCGTTTCGGCGTTGTCGCCGTCGCCCGGGAACAGAGCGATGCCGATGCTCGCGCCGAGCGACACTTCGCCGCCGTCGATCGGGAAGGGCGCGCGCAACGCATCGAGGATGCGCCGCGCCGCGATCGAAGTGTCCTCCGAGGAGCGGATCCGGCGGAGCACGACGGTGAACTCGTCGCCCGCGAGGCGGGAGAGCACCGGCCCGCCTGGCTCCGCGCGGCCCACGAAGTCGGTGCTGCGCAAGCAGGACAGCAGGCGTTCCGTCAGCGCCTGGAGCAGTCGGTCGCCGGTGGCGTGCCCGTGGCTGTCGTTGATGCGCTTGAAACGATCGATGTCGATGCACAGCAGCGCGAGTACGTCGCCGCGCTGGTGAGCGTACTTCAACGAGCGCTCGAGGTGATCGACCAGCAGCCGGCGATTCGGCAGCGCGGTGAGCGTGTCGTAGGTCGCGAGGTAGCGCAGGCGCTCCTCGGCGCGCCGCTCGGCCGTGATGTCCTGGAGCGTTCCCATGATTCGCTCGGCGGCGCCCGTGTGCCCTGCGCTCACTTCCACTACATGGTGTACGATGCGCTCCTCGCCACCCCCCGGCAGCACGATGCGGGAGTCGAGGCTGAAGCCACGCGACTCGGCCGTCGCCGCGCCAAGGGCTTTCTCCACCGCGGGCCGGTCCTCCGGGTGGATGGCGCCGAGGTACGCGGGGAGGTTCGCGGCGTCTGGACCCTGCGGCACGCCGAGAATCTCGTACACCTGCGCCGACCAAAGCATCTCGCGCTCGCCCAGGTCCCACTCCCAGTCTCCGATTCGCGCCAGCCGCTGGGCGTTCGAGAGCCGATGCTCGCTTTCGCTGAGCTCGGCGAAGGCGTCGTGCGCGCGCAGCAAGAAGCGCACCCGGTGCTGGAGCAGCGGCCAATCGAGCGGCTTGCTGACAAAGTCGGTGGCGCCCACCTCGAACGCGCGATCGATCGTGGCCTTGTCGGTGTGGCCGGTGGCGATCAGGATCGCGAGCTCGCGTTGGGGTAGCTGGCGGCGCAGCGCGGCGCAGGTCTGGAAGCCGTCGAGTCCAGGCATCTCGACGTCGAGCAGCACCAGTTGCGGAACCGCACGCGCCACCGCCGCGATGGCCGAACGCCCGTCCTCTGCTTGCTCCACGGCGAGGCCCATCGCCGTCAGGCAGCGGCTCGCCAGTAGCCGCAACACCGGATCGTCGTCGACGACGAGCACGCGGCGCGCGCCGGCCTCGGGTTCGCGTTTACGCATCGCGCACCCCATAGTGCTCGATCGCGAGGCCCTCGTGGAGGCGCGCGAGCTCGTCGCGCACCTCGACGACACGCGGCTCGAGGGCGTCTGGCGAACGCTGGCGCGCCGCCGCCTCGAGCGACTTGCAGAGCACAGCGAGCCGGAGCCCCCCGACCTGGGCGCTGCTCGAGGAGAGCGTGTGGGCAGCGCGTGCCAGCGCGTCACGGTCACCGCCTACGAGGCCTCGTTCCATGCTTGCGAGGAGCTGCTGAGAGGACGCGACGTACGCCGCGATGATCTGGACGCGGAACCCCTGCTCGCCGGCCAGCGCGTCGAGCCCCTCGAGCACGCCGGGGTCGAAGGTAGGAGCCGCCATCCCCGGAATTGGCGGCGCGGCGCGCGGCGGGATCGCCGGGCGGGCACCGGGCACCGTCCACTTCTCGAGCATGGCGCGCAGCTGGTCGCGCGTGAACGGCTTGCTCAGGTAGTCGTCCATGCCGGCGACGAGGCACGCATCGCGGTCGGTCTGCATCGCGTGCGCGGTGAGTGCAACGATCGGCGTGCGGCCCGCCGCCGGGTCTGCGGCTTCCCGGGCGCGGATCGCCTGGGTCGCGCTGAAGCCGTCCATCACCGGCATCTGGCAGTCCATGAATACGAAGTCGAAGCCTCCCTGCGCGAGGCTTTGCACGCCCTCCGCGCCGTTCCGCACCGCGTGGACGCGGCAGCCGAGGGCCTCGAGCAGCACGGTGGCCACGCGCTGGTTCACATCGTTGTCCTCGCAGAGGAGCACGCGGAAACCGGCAAGATGTTTACCCGGCGCCGGCGTGGCCCGCACGGGGGCCGGTGGCTCGCCGCGGAGCACAGCGCGGAACGCCGCACGCAGCTCGGAGCGGCGGGCCGGCTTGGTGAGGCGTATCGCGATCGCGCAGTCGCGCTCCTCCTCGGGCGTCAGCGGCGCGCCGGCGGACGTGAGCAATACGATGTGGGGCTGCGTCAGCGCGGTGTCGCGGCGGATCTCTCGCGCCACGTCCACGCCCGTCATCTCGGGCATCATCATGTCGAGCACCAGCAGCTGGTAGGGTCTGCCGGCGGCGTCGGCGCGGCGCAGTTCCTGCAGCGCGGCGGGGCCGTCTTCGCATTCACCGGCTACGGCCGCCCACGATGCGAGGTGGTAGAGCAGGATGCGCCGGTTGGTCGCGTTGTCGTCCACCACCAGCACCGGGACGTCGCCCAGCTCCGGCTCGGCGTTGGGCTCGAGAGTTTCGGCAACGACTTCGAACGCAGCGCGGAACCAGAAGCGCGAGCCACGGCCGAGCTCGCTTTCGAGACCGATCTCGCCCCCCATCAGCTCGACGATCTGGCTGCAGATCGCGAGCCCCAAGCCCGTACCGCCATAGCGCCGGGCGAGCGAGCCGTCCGCCTGCGTGAACGACTGGAAGATTTCCCGCTGGCTGCCCTCGGCGATCCCGATGCC
>CAYGWM010000030.1:0-16792 GCA_964353555.1 uncultured Spirochaetales bacterium | reverse complement strand
CCGGCTTCCGCTCGCGAGAAGTCGAGGATGTCGTCGATCACTGCCAGCAGCAGGCGCGCCGACTGGTGCGCGGTCTCGCTGAACTCGCGCTGGTGTGGCGTCAGCTCGGTGTCGAGCAGCAGCTCGGTCATGCCGAGCACGCCGTTCATCGGCGTGCGGATCTCGTGGCTCATGTTGGCGAGGAACTGCGATTTGGCGCGGTTGGCAGCCTCCGCCTTGCGGGCCAGTCCCTCGGCCTCCTCGGTGCGCTGTCGCAGCTCGAGGGTCCGCTCCAGAACCTGTGCTTCGAGAGTGCGCTGGTGATGCTCGACGCGGTCGCGGTACTCGCGCAGCCGCTCGAGCATCACGCCGAGGCCGGTGCCGAGTTCACCGACCTCGTCGTGTGTCGAGATGGACACCTCGCGGTCGAACTGGCCGCCGGCGATCTCGCGGGCCAACGTGGCGAGCTGCCGGATCGGACGCGTGGCCCGGCGGGCGATCGTGAGCGTCAGCACGACGCCGCCCGTGGCGAGCAGTAGCGCGAGCGCTGCGCTCGAGGCGAGCGGCCCGTTGATCCATGCTGCCGCCGGCGCCGCGCGCAGCCCGAGCTGGACATAGCCGGCCACCCGCGCCAGCCGCGCGCCTGGCATCAGACCCGCGGCGTCGTTGGCGTGCACGCTCTCGACCGGCACGAGCAGGTCCGTCCACGCGACGCCCGCGGCCTCGAGCTCCTCGAGCTGGGGCGCGCCGGCGCGTGCTCGCTCACCAATCTGTGGCGAGGGCGGCGCCAGACCCCGCGCGGCGCCGACCAGCTCCGTGCCGTCGGCCGCGAGCACGCGCGCGTAGGCGAAATCCGGCTGCACGTCGAGGTCGGGCAGTAGCCGAGCGAGGGCGGCGCGGTCGCCGGCGACCAGCGCCGCGCGGCCGTGGTCTCCGACGAGTCGCGCGATCGCAAGCCCGCGCTCGACGCGCGCACGACGCTCCCAACGCGCGGACTCGACGCCGTGATAGGTCGCCATCACGAGCGCAGCGAGTGCGATCGAGCAGCCGCACAGCAGAGCGGTCCGGGCCGCGAGGGAGAGCCGCATATCGGACCCGTTTCGGCGGAACTCGGATCTCAGCTTTAGAAGAGGGAGTCACTATTCTCAATTGTTGCCGCGCCGACCCCAACCGCGCGCACTCAGGATGTCGCGGCGATGCGCCGAAGCGCACCGGCAGCGGGGTCTCAGGCCGATGGACGCGACCGATGCAAGCTGGCTCGCCGAGCAGTGCGGGATCCTTCCGTGCGTGCTGCGGGGGCTGCTGGTTCGCCCTTATCTCGATGGAGAGTCACCTCGATTGGCACGCTGGCCGCAAGCGGCGCCGCTGGCCCCCGATCTGCTGGCGATGGCGCGCGCTGCGCTCAGCCAGCGCGAACCGCTCGTCGCGATGCGGCCGCCGCGGGCTGGGTCGCCGCTCGGTTCGCTGTGCCTGGCGCTGTCGCTGCCGGGAGCCGACCCGGGAGCCGTGGCGCTCGAGATTTCCGATGCAAAGGAGTCGGAGGCGCCCGTCTGGATCAACAGGCTGCGCGCCGGTGCCGCCTGGCTCGAGCCGCTGGCGCGCCGCGAGGTGGCGCACGCGCGCGTTGCCGGGGTCGTCGAACTGGTAGGGACTGCTCTCGCGCACGCCGAACTGCCCGACGCTCTCACAGCCCTTGCCACGGATCTCGCGGGGCATCTCGGATGCGAGCGCGTGAGCATCGGCTTGCGCGAGCGCAACGGGATCCGCGTACGCGCGCTCTCACACAGCTCTGCGTTCGACGCGCGCTCCGCGCTGCTCGCCGACCTGGCCGCCGCGATGGACGAGGCGTGCGATCAGGACACCACCGTCAGCCACCCGGCGCCGCCGGGCGCGCCGGCTCGGATGGACCGGGCCCATGCCGCGCTGCGAGAACGACACGGCGCCGGCGCCGTTTGGAGCGTTCCGCTCGCGGCGCACGGATCGCTGGTCGGCGCGTTCACTTGCGAGCGGCCGGCCGGGCTCGGGATCGACGAGCGCGTGCTCCGGCTCAGCGAAGAGGTCGCTGCGCTGCTGGGCCCGGTGATCGCAGTGCAGCGGGCCGCGGCCGCGCCGCCGCTCGTGCGTCTGCGGCGCCTCGCCGAGACGCGACTGGCGGTTCTCACGCGGCGTGAGGGCCGCGTGGCGGCTGCTGCCGCGCTCGCGCTGCTGTTGGTCGTGGCGGCGGCACCGGCGACACATCGCGTGGCGGCGGAGGCACGTCTCGAGGGGCGCATCCAACGCGCCATCGTGGCAGGCGTCGAGGGATACCTGTTGCAGGTGGAGGCGCGCCCCGGCGATCTGGTGCCGCGCGGCAAGATTCTGGCGCGGCTCGATGATGGCGACCTCCAGGTCGAGCGACGCAAGTGGGAGGGTCTGCGAGAACAGCTCCGGCGCGAGCAGCGCGAGGCGCTCGCCGGCCACGACCGCACCCAGCAAAGCATCCTCGGCGCGCGCATCGCGCAGGCCGAGGCGCAGCTCAACTTGATCGAGGCCCAGCTCGCACGCACCGTGCTGGAGGCGCCCTTCGACGGCGTGGTCGTGAGCGGCGATCTGCAGCAGCGGCTCGGCTCGCCGGTGGAGAAGGGCGAGGTGCTGTTCGAGGTGGCGCCGCTCGATGGCTACCGCGTGGTGCTCGAGGTAGACGAGCGCGACGTCGCCTTCGTGGCGAACGACCAGAGTGGCCGGCTCTTGCTCTCGGCGCTGCCGGGCGAGGCGCTGCCGTTCACGATCGACCGCGTGACACCCGTAGCTGTCGCTGCCGAGGGTCACAACCGCTTCCGTGCGGAGGCCCGCCTCGAGGAGCCGTCCGCCTCGCTGCGTCCGGGCATGAAGGGCGTCGCCAAGATCGACGCGGGGCGCCGCGCCCGGGCTTGGATCTGGAGTCACGAGACCCTCGACTGGCTGCGCCTCGTCGCCTGGTCGTGGGGTCCCTGAAGGCGCGCCGTGCTCGAAAGCCTGCTGAGCCCGTCCTGGTATCGTGTCGCGGCGCTGCGCCCGCGCGTGCGCGCGCACGCCCGCTTTCATCGGCACCGCTATCGCGGCCGGCTCTGGTACGTGCTCGCGGACCCGGCTTCCGGGCGAAGCCACCGGCTGAGCGAACCCGCCTACCAATTCGTCGGACTGATGGACGGCCGCCGCACCACGCATGAGATCTGGGAGCTCGCCTGCGAGCGCCTCGGCGACGACGGCCCGACGCAGGACGAGGCGATCCGGCTGCTCGGGCTGCTTCACGCTGCCGACGTGCTGATCTGCGACATGCCGCCCGACACCGTCGAGCTGCTCGCTCGGCGCGAGCGCCGCGCCGAGCGCGCTGGCTGGCGGCGCCTCGCGAATCCGCTCGCGCAGCGGGTCCCACTCTGGGACCCGGATTCCTTCCTCGTCTGGGCGCTGCCTTTCGTGCGCCCGTTCTTCACCCGGACCGGCGCGGCGCTCTGGTGCCTGGTGGTGGGAGTCGCGCTGCTGGCCGGCGCGATGCACGCCGAGGCGCTGGCCGCCGGCGCGACGCGTGACCTGCTCGAGCCAAACCGTCTGTTGCGGATGGCGGTTGCCTGGGTTGCGATCAAGGCGCTCCACGAGTTCGGCCACGCCTTCGCCGTTCGGGCCTGGGGCGGCGCCGTGCACGAGGTCGGTGTCGTGTTCCTGGTCTTCTTCCCGGTGCCGTACGTCGATGCCTCGGCGGCGTCGGCCATCCCGGACAAGCGCAAGCGCATGGCCGTTGGCGGCGCCGGCATCGCCATCGAGCTCTTCGTCGCTGCGCTCGCGCTGTTCTGTTGGATCCTTCTCGAGCCAGGCGTGGTTCGCTCGTTCTGTTACGACGTGATCTGGGTCGGCGGAGTGTCGACGCTCGTCTTCAACGGCAACCCGCTGCTGCGCTACGACGGCTACTTCGTGCTGGCCGACGCGATCGAGATTCCGAACCTCGACGCGCGCTCGCGGCACTTCCTCGGCTATCTGGCGCAGCGCCACCTGCTCGGTCTCGCCGACGTGCGCACGCCCGTGAGCGCGCCGGGTGAGGCTCCCTGGCTCGTCGGGTACGGCGTCGCGGCATTTCTCTACCGCCTCGCGGTCGGGCTCGGCATCGCGCTCTTCCTGGCCGGGCGCTTCTTGATGCTGGGCACCGTGCTCGCGGTCTTCGCGGTCGTGGCGCAGTTGGTCGTGCCGCTCGGTCGTCTCGCAACGTTCGTGCTGGCGAGCCCGCGCGTCGCCGAGCGGCGTCTGCGCGCAGTCGGGGTTTCGATCGGGCTCGTGGCGTTGGCGGGGGTGACCCTGGGCGTCGTGCCGCTGCCCTCGCGAACACTCGCCGAGGGCGTCGTGCGGCCGCCGGAGGGAGCCGAGGTGCGCGCCGGCGCCGACGGCTTCGTGCTGCGCTTGCTCGCGCGCCCCGATCAGACCGTGGCGCCCGGTGACCCGCTCGTGCTGGTGAGCGACCCGACGCTCGACGCCGAGGTGGCCGTGCTGGTGGCGCGACGGCGCGAGATGGCTGCCCGCTACACAGCCGAACGCGTGGCCAATCCGGTGGACGCGCAGATCGCCAGCGTAGAGCTGGCGAGCGCCGAGTCGGCGCTCGCTCGGGTCCGCGAGCGGGCCGGCGCTGCGCTCGTCCGCAGCGGCGCCCGCGGCGCGCTGGTGCTGCCCGCCGGCGAGAACCTTCTCGGCCGCTTCGTGCGGCGCGGGGAGCTGCTCGGCTACGTGGTGGGCGAGGCGGCCTCGAGCATACGGGTGGCGTTGCCGCACGCGCAGGTCGCGCAGGTCCGCGACCAGACGCGCCGCGTCGAGGTGCGGCTCAGCCGCGGGCTCGACCGCGCGCTGCCGGCGTCGATCGCGCGGATCGTGCCAGCCGCGACCGAGCGGCTGCCGAGCTCTGCGCTCGGCAGCGCCGGCGGCGGCCCGTTCGCTGTCGACCCCGAGGACTCCGAGGGCACGCACGCGCTCGAGCCGGTGTTCCTGGTCGACCTCAGCCTGGCGCCCGGCGAGGCGGTGCCCGAACTCGGCGGACGCGCCCATGTTCGCTTCGAGCGCGAGGCCGAGCCCGCCGTCGTGCAGGGCTGGCGCGCGCTGCGCCGGCTCTTCCTGAAGCGGCTCGGTGTCTAGCGCGCTGCTGCGCCCCGGCGCGACCCTCGGCGCCTACCCCGAACGGCTCGTGGAGCCGGAGGGTCGGGCGGCGCGCGTGCTCCGTGCGCTGCAGCGCATCGACGCCAACCGGGCCGCGCGCCCGGGAGCGGCGCTCGAGCGCTTCGTCACCAGCGTGCACGCGGAACAGGCTCCGCTGCGCGGAGCGGGCGAGGCGCGCCTTTCGGAGGCAGTCGTCGCAGTGCGCGGAATGCTCTCGAGCGATGGCTTCACCGATGTGTGTCTGGCGCGGGCCTTCGCCCTCGCACGCGAAGCAGCGGCGCGCACGCTCGGTGTCGCACACTACGACGTGCAGCTGATGGCGGGTCGCGTGCTGGCCGATGGGCAACTCGCCGAGATGGAAACCGGCGAGGGCAAGACGCTCGCTGCCACGTTGCCGGCCTGTGCCGCCGCGCTGGCCGGTGTGCCCGTGCATGTCGTCACCGCGAATGACTACCTGGTGGAACGCGACGCGGAGGCAATGCGCCCGCTCTATGCGGCGCTCGGGCTCTCGGTTGGCACCGTGACCGAGCGCGAGCGGGACAGTTCACGTCGCCGCGCCGCGTACCGCTGTGACATCACCTATGGCACGAGCAAGGGAATCGCCTTCGACTACCTGCGCGACGGGCTCGAGCGCCGTCGGAGCCGTGCGGGGCCGATTGGCGCGCACGCTGTCGAAGCGCCGCTCGGCGATCGGCTGTTGCTGCGCGGCCTGTGCTTCGCGATCGTCGATGAGGCCGACGGTGTGCTGATCGACGAGGCCGGAACACCGCTGATCCTCTCGGCGACCGCCACCGGATCGGACCAGGCCCGAAGCTATCGCCGCGCGGTGCGGCTGGCGCGGATGTTCGAGGCAGAGCGCGACTTCCGCCGCGACGCGCGCACCGGCGAGATCGCGCTGACGGATGAGGGGCGTCGGCGTCTCGAGCCGCTGGCGCGCCCGTTCGGTGGCTTCTGGGTGGGGCCGCGAAGGCGCGAGGAGTGGGTCACGCGCGCATTGGTGGCTCTGCACCGGTATCTGCGCGACCGCGACTACCTGGTGCGCGACGGCCGGGTGGAGATCGTCGATGCGCCCACCGGGCGCACCGCACCGGACCGCTCGTGGGAGGGAGGTCTGCACCAGATGATCGAAGTGAAGGAGGGCTGCGCCGTCACGCCCCCGCGCGAGACGCTCGCACGCATCTGCTACCAGCGTTTCTTCCGGCGCTACCTGCGGCTGGCCGGGACCACCGGCACCGCGCGCGAGGTGGCTGGTGAACTGCGGTCGGTGTATGGGCTGCACACGGTCCGCATTCCCACCAGGCTCCCCCTTCGCCGACAGGCGCTCGGCGCTCGCGTGTTCGCCACCGAGACCGGCAAGTGGGAGGCGGTGATCGCGCGCGTTCGAGCGCTCTCCGGCTCGGGACGGCCGGTGCTGGTCGGCACGGCCTCGGTGGCGGCCTCGGAACACCTGGCCCGGCTGCTGGCAGCGGCCGGCCTTCCGCACTGCGTGCTCAATGCTCGCCAGGACGCGGATGAGGCGGCGATCATCGCCCGTGCCGGCGAGCCTGGACGGATCACGGTTGCCACCCAGATGGCGGGTCGGGGAACTGATATCCGGCTCGCATCCGGCGTCGCCGAGCGCGGCGGGCTGCACGTGATCGCGACCCAACGCGGCCTCGAGCGTCGCATCGATCGACAGCTCTTCGGCCGCTGCGGGCGGCAGGGTGATCCCGGTAGCTACGAGCTGCTGATCTCGCTGGAGGACGAGCCGACCTCGCGAACGCTGCCTCGGCCGGTGCGAAGGCTGGGCGCGCGGGCCGTGTCCAAAACGAGCCCGCTGGTCCAGAGGGCCGTGCTGGCGCTCACATTGCTGCCGCAGCGTGCCGAAGAAACCCGCAGCGCCCGGGGCCGCCGTCTGCTGGTGGCGCTGGACGAGGTTCGGGATCAGCAGCTCGCCTTCTCGGGACGGTCCGAGTAGCCAGCTCCGGGTCCAAAGGAGCAATTCGAACGCGCCATGGAACATCGAACCTTCCACACACCGATGCGGCGTATGGCACCGGCGCTGGTCGCGCTCGCTGCCGTCGCTTTCCTCGGGCAGTCGCTCTTCACCGAGCGCTCTGCCGCCGATCCGCAGTCGGCACCCGGCGCCGCGCCGATGGCTGCGGTCGCGCCGCAGTCGGCTCCACTGCAGATCGCGGCGCACGAGCCGATGCGGTCGCGCGCGATCGAGTCGCTCGAGCCCGTGGCCCGCACGGCGGGAACCGAGGGCGCGCCGGCCGGCTCTGCAGAACCGATCGACTGCCTGGTCGAGCCCGCACAGGTCGTCGACATCGGGAGCGCGGTGATCGGCCTGATCGAGAAGCTCCACGTCGAGCGCGCCGACACCGTCAAGCGTGGAGACGTGTTGGTCGAGCTCGAGAGCGGCGCAGAGCGCGCCGCCGTAGACCTATCGCGCGCCCGCGCGGCCATGGACGGCGCCGAGCGCGCGCGCGAGGCGAACGTCCGGCTCGGCGGCCATCGCGAGGCTCGCTCGCGCCGCCTCTTCGAGAAGCAGGCGCTCTCGCTCGACCTGCGCGAGGAGAGCGAAACGACCGCTGAACTCGCCCGTCTCGAACTCCAGCAGGCCCGCGAGGATCGGCGGCTCGCGTCGCTGCAGCTCGATCAGAGCGAGGAGCTGCTGCGCCGCCGCACGATCGCGAGCCCCGTCGATGGAGTGGTCGTCGACCGGCTGATGGCGCCGGGCGAGCGTGTGGACGAAGAGGTGATCCTGCGCGTCGCCCAGCTCGACCCGCTCTTTGTCGAGTTGACGCTGCCGGCCGATCGCTTCGGCTCCGTTCAGCGGGGCACCAAGGCGGCGGTGGAGCTGGAGATGCCCGGCGACCAGGTGTACGTGGCGTCAGTGACGCTGATGGACCGGGTGATCGATCCCGCCAGCGGCACCTTTGGCGTCCGTCTCGAACTCCCGAACCCCGACTACGCGATCCCGAGCGGCCTGCATTGCCGGGTTCGTTTCCTCGCGCCGTAGTCGCAGCACCGTGGAACGACTCTCACCGATCTGGCGGCTGAGCCTCGGCCTCACGATTCTGACCTGTTCGATCCTGCTGACGGCGGACTTCCTGCGCCTGCTGCCACCGCTCGAGGACGAGGCGCTGCGGGAGCGCGTCGCGGTGTGCGAGACGCTCGCGCTACAGGCCGCGAGGCTGTCCTCCGGCCACGACCTGGACCTGGGCCTGCTGCGGACGCTTCTGTCGAGCGCCGTTCACCGCGACGACGAATTGATGTCGGCCGCCGTGCGCAGCGCTAGCGGTGCGCTGCTGGTGCAGGCCGGCGAGCACCGGCGCCTCTGGGACCCGCCGGACGCCGAGGGCTCGACCGAGACGCACATGCGCGTGCCGCTGTTCCGGGACGGGCAGCCTTGGGCGACTCTGGAGGCCCGTTTTGCGGCTCTCGACCGCGCGGGCCTGATCTGGGCGCTGTGGAAGCGGCCGCTGGTGCGCCTGGTGCTCGTGATCGGCGGCCTCGGTTTCGTCGCGTACGCGTTCTTCCTGCGACGCAATTTGAAGCACCTCGACCCGTCGGCGGTGATCCCGGCGCGCGTCCAGGCGGCGCTCGACGTGATGGCGGAGGGCGTGATCCTACTCGACGCCCACGAGCGGATCGTGCTCGCGAACGCGGCGTTCGCGCAGCGCATGGGCGGCCCGCCGAGGTCGCTTCTCGGTGTCGATGCCGCCTCGTTCCGCTGGCGCGCGGACGGCCCGCCGGGCGGCGCCCCGGTCGAGATGCCCTGGCGCCTCGCGGTGCGCGAAGGGACGGCCACGACCGGGACCACGCTGTGTCTCGATACACCGACGGACGGCTCCCGCGTCTTCGTGGTCAACGCTTCGCCCGTGCTCGACGGCTGGGGGCATCCGAAGGGAGCCATCGTCACCTTCGACGACGCCACCGAGCTCGAGCGCAAGACCGCGGCGCTCGAGGAGGCACTCGGGGAGCTCGAGAAGTCGCGGGACGAGATCCGCTTCCAGAACGAGGAACTCCAAGTGCTCGCTCGGCGCGACCCGCTGACCGGTGTGGCGAACCGGCGCGCATTCCTTTCGCAACTCGAGGAACAACTCACTGCCACGCGCCGGTCCGATCGAGAGCTCTGTTGCCTGATGGTCGACATCGACCACTTCAAACGGGTCAACGACGAACACGGTCACGCGATGGGCGATGAGGTGATCCAGCTGGTCGCCCAGGCACTTGCCACCGAGATGGGCGCGAGCGAGAAGGTGTGTCGCTACGGCGGCGAGGAGTTCTGCCTCGCGCTGGCAGACACTCCGATGGATCAGGCGATGCGTCTTGCCGACCGCGTGAACAAGAAGGTCCAGCTCCCCGGCTTCGCGCGGGTGCCCGTGGCGGTGAGCATTGGCGTCTCGACGACGCGTTCGGGCTCGCGAACCATCGCCGAGCTGATCGATCAGGCAGACCAGGCGCTCTACGCAGCGAAGCAGCAGGGGCGCAACCGGGTCATTCGCTTCGACCAGATGGGGTGCGATTCGAGCGGCGGAGCGCGCTGAGCCCGGCACCGCGGACCAATCGCGGTCCAGCCGGGGCGCGCCCTGGAATCCGGTTCATCGGGCTCAAGAGTGGCCACTGCCGTGCCGACGTGAGGGGGAACCCCTGGAGAGCTGATGCCGAGACGCCCCCCCCGGCCGGCCGCCCGGATGCCTCTGCTAGAAGAGCTGGAACGGCGAATCCTGCTGTCCGCCGATCCGCTGTCGGCGCTCGTCGCCCCCGGCGTCGCGCCCGGCGCGATCGAGTCGCCCCACTTGCACGCGGAGCTCGAGCAAGCGCCCGCCGCGGCGATGCGGCACGAGTTGGTCTTCGTCGATTCCGCTGTCGCAGACTGGCAGGCGCTGGTCGAGGACCTCCGATCGAGCGCGGACCCGCATCGCGCGCTCGAAGTGGTGGTGCTCGACCCCGCGCGCGACGGCGCCCTGCAGATCACCGAGGCATTGGCCGACCACGAGGGCCTCGACGCCGTTCATATTGTGTCGCACGGCGCGGACGGCGTGCTCGAGCTCGGGAGCGGCACGCTCTCGGCGGCAAACCTCGACGCGCACGCGCGCGACATCGCGCGCTGGGGCGACGCGCTCTCCCTCGACGGCGACCTGTTGCTCTACGGATGCGACGTCGCCCGCAGCGACGCCGGACAGACACTGGTCGAGTCGCTGGGCAAGCTCACCGGCGCGGACGTAGCGGCGAGCAACGACCCCACCGGGAGCGCTCTCCGCGGCGGGGACTGGGTCCTCGAATCCCAGGTCGGCGGAGTCGAAACACAAGTCGCGGTCGGCGCCGGCGTACAAGCCAACTGGAACGGCCTGCTGACGCTGAACGCAACCGGCTCCGAGACTCCCGTCAACACGACCACCACGGGAATCCAGAAGACGACGGACTTCGGTGGCGGCAATGTTGCGACAGACGCAACTGGCAACCATGTCGTCGTCTGGGAAGACACCCGGTCCGGCAACAGTGACATCTGGGCCCAGCGGTACGACGCCTCGGGCGTCGCGCAAGGTGCGGAGTTCCGCGTCAACACGTACACCACCAGCGACCAGACGACGGCGAGTGTCGCCATGGACGCAACAGGGAACTTTGCGGTGGTCTGGACCAGCAGTGGCCAAGATGGTGACACGGGCGGTGTGTATGGACAGCGCTTCAACGCCGCAGGGGTTGCGCAAGGCAGCGAGTTCCGCGCCAATACCAGCACGGCCGGGGATCAGAGCAGCGCCCGTGTCGGCATGGACAGCGTTGGCAACTTCGTGGTCACGTTCACGGACAACAATGCCACCAGCGGGGACATCTACGCCCAGCGCTACAACGCATCGGGTGTCGCGCAGGGACTGAACTTTCGCGTCAACACCACCACGACGCGAGGCCAGGTCCAATCCGACATCGCGGTGGGAACCACCGGCAACTTCGTCGTCACGTGGGAGAGCGACCGGCAGGACAGCGCCGGCACCTGGGGCATCTACGGCCAGCGCTACAACGCCGCGGGCGTCGCGCAGGGCGCCGAGTTCCTGGTCAATTCGGCGACTGCCGGAGATCAGACCTCGAGCAAGGTCGCAATGGCCGCCGATGACAGTTTTGTCGTCGTCTGGGAAAGCGACAAGCAGGACAGCGCGAGCAGCTTTGGCATGTACGGCCAGAGGTACGACGCATCCGGGGTCGCCCAAGGCGGCGAGTTCCGTATCAACACCACCACCGCTGGTGACCAGCGATTTGGAGCGCTCGACGTCAACGCCAATGGCGCCTTCGTGGTCGCCTGGCGCAGCAGCGGTCAGGACGGCAGCGGCGAGGGGATCTACGCCCAGCAATTCGACAGCGGCGGAACGAAGATCGGCAGCGAGATCCGCGTCAACACCACCACGGCCGGCGACCAGATCGACCCGTCGGTGGCGTACGTCGGCGACAACGCCGTCATCACCTGGGGCGGGAACGGAACGGGCGACGCAAGCGGCGTCTTCCGGCAACGCTACACGCTGCCCTTCACGCACACCCTCACGGTCGACACGACCAGCGACGCGGCTGACGGCGTGACGACCTCGACCGATGCGCTGCTGGCCAGCAAGGGAGCCGATGGCGTCATCAGCCTGCGCGAGGCGATCCTCGCGGCGAACAACACCGCAGGCGCCGACACGATCGGCTTCAACATCGCCGGGGTCGGGCCGCACACCATCAACGTCACTTCGGCGCTGCCGAGCATCACCGGAACCGTGACCATCGATGGCTGGACCGAGCCGGACTTCGCGGGCACGCCCGTCGTCCGCATTCACGGCGCGGCGGCCGGGCCAGGCGTCGATGGACTCTCGCTCACGAGCACGAGCGACGGCAGCACGATCCGCGGCCTGATGATCACGGGGTTCTCCCGAGATGGAATCCTGATCCAGTCGGGTGCCGACAACACCACGATTGCAGGCAACTGGATCGGCACGACCGGAACGGGCTCGACTGGTATCGGCAACGGCGATGACGGCATCGACCTGGCCGGTTCGGGCGCCACGATCGGCGGTACCGGCGCCAATGATCGCAACGTAATCACCAACAACGGCGACGAAGGGATCACGATCGTCGGCGCGGGTGTGACCGGCCATGTGATCCAGGGCAACTACATTGGTGTCGATCCCGACGGCGCGAGCGGTCTGGGGAACGGCGACTTGGGCATCGCCATCATCTCGGGCACCGGCAATACGATCGGCGGTCTGACCCCCGCTGCGCGAAACGTCATCTCGAAAAACTTCGAGGGCGTCGAGATCAACACCTCGAACAACGTCGTGCAGGGCAACTACATCGGCACCGATGCCACGGGAACGCTGAACCGCGGGAACCGATCCAGCGACGGCGTCGAGATCAATGCGGGCACCGGAAACATCGTCGGGGGCACCGCCGTTGGCGCGGGCAACCTGATCGCCTTCAATGCGCAGAACGGCGTGGACGTCGCGGGCGGAACCGCGACGGCGGTGCTCGGCAACGCGATCCATTCGAACACGCTGCTGGGCATCAACCTCGGCGCCGCGGGCGTCACCGCCAACGACGCGAACGATCCCGATGCCGGCGCGAACGATCTGCAGAACTATCCGGTGCTCGCGTCGGTCGCAGCGGATGGCTCGCAAGTCACCATCGCGGGGTCGCTGAACAGCGAAGCGAACAAGACCTATCGCATCGAGTTCTTCGCGAATACCGCCAACGACAACGAAGGACAGCGCTACCTGGGGTTCACCACGGTGACGACTCCAGCCGGTAGTCCCTACACCGTGAGCTTCACGGCCACGCTCAATGCGGCAGTCGCGGTCGGCGAGTACATCACGGCCACCGCCACCGACCCGTCGAACGACACCTCCGAGTTCAGCGCCCAGCTGAGCGCCAGCAACGGCACGGCCATCTGGACCAACAACACGAACAACCCGCAGCATGCGCAATGGAACGGCAGCGGTTTCGGCCCCGCCTCGGGCCCGAATGCGCTGGGCAAATGGGAGAACATCCAGACCGCGGAGTCCCCCACGCGGACCGAGATCATCGCGATCGGTGTGGACGGCGCGGGCATCCTTCGCGGCGAGATGTGGAACGGCAGCGCGTGGACCGCGTTCGTGTTCAACGACATCGTGAACCTCAGCACCACGGGGTACACGAGCTTCCAGATTGCCTACGAGCAGCAGAGCGGCGACGCGGTGCTGGTATGGGACAACGGAACTACCGGCACGGCGAGCCTGAGCTACCGAACCTGGAACGGCACGAGTTGGTCGGCAGCGCAGACCATCACCACGCCGGCCTCGGGCGAGGCTGTGCAGCTGCGGCTGGCCGCGGACCCGAACAGCGACTCGATGGTGCTGGCCTTCAGCGGCACACCCCCGTACAACAAATACGCAGTGGTGTGGAACGGATCGAGTTGGGGCAACGGCATCACGCTCGACACGACGAATCCCGCGGGAGAAGAGCGAACCGAGATCTTCGCGGCCTACGAGTCGCACAGCGGCCGGGCGCTGGTCATCTACGATGCGAACGCCACCACCAACGAGCTTGCGTATCGGATCTGGAACGGCACGAGCTGGGGCGCCCAGCAGTCGCTCAGCGCTCCCGCTGGCGTCGGCGCTGGGAGCGATGTCAACGTCACCGTCCTCGCCTCGGACCCGAACAGCAACCGCATCGGCCTGGGCGTCGTGACCGATGACGAAACCTGGCTGGGGGTGTGGGACGGCAGCGCCTGGACGAGCACGCTGACCGCCACGGCATCGGCCGGATCCACTGCAGCCCAGAACGTCGCGCTCGCTTTCGAACACGACTCGGGCGATCTGTTGGCCGTCTACGGCAAGAGCGGCAGCGACTTCGTCGCCTACCGCACCTGGACCGCTGCCGGCGGTTGGTCGGCCGAGACCGCCAGCAATGCCAACCTGAACCTGGGCAATACGCCGACGGTGCTGTCGCTGTCTGCCGACCCGAACTCGAACCAGATCATGCTGGCCACCCGCGACGCCAGCGGTTTCTTAGCCACCGAAGACGTGCGTTTCGCGATCTGGACGGGCACGGCATGGGGCGCAGCGCTGCCCGACGCGACCGGCGACACCGGCGGCGACTACGCCAAGCCCATGGCGTTCGTGTGGTACGACAACAATCGCACGCCGGTCCTCAACAGCAGCAGCAGCTTCTCGATCGCAGAGAACAACACGGCTGTGGGCGCGGTCGTGGCCAGCGATGCCGACGGCGACACGCCGACCTACGCGATCGCCGGCGGGGCCGATCAAGCTCTATTTGCAATCGACCCCGTCACGGGAGCCCTGCGCTTCGTCGCAGCGCCCGACTTCGATGCCCCGACCGACGCGGGAGCCAACAACGTCTACAACGTGACGGTGCGGGTGTCCGATGGCAGAGGCGGCACTGACAGCCAGCCGATCGCCGTCACCGTGACCAACGTCAACGAACCGCCGCTGGCGGTAGCGGACGTCGCGACCATCGCGGAAGACGCCACAGCCACAGGCAACGTGCTGACCAACGATACGGATGTGGACGCTGGCGATACCAAAGCCGTCACACAGTTCACAATTGCCGGCGACCTCACGACCTACACGGCGGGCAGCACCGCGACCATTGCCAGCGTTGGCACGTTGCGAATCAACGCCGACGGCAGCTACACCTTCACGCCGGTAGCCAACTACAACGGTCCCGTGCCCGTTGCGACCTACACGATGCGTGATGTCGCAGGCCTGACCGCCAGCAGCACCTTGTCCATCACCGTGACCGCGGTCAACGACGCCCCGGTCAATACGCTGCCGGCATCGTTCTTGGCGAGCACGAGCTTGCCCCTCCCGTTGTCCGGTCTGTCCATTGCAGACGTCGACGCTCTTTCGGGAACCATCGCGACGACACTGAACGTCAGCTACGGCACCCTTTCCGCGACTTCGGGCGGCGGCGTCACGGTGACTGGCAGCGGCACGAGTTCCATCACGCTCAGCGGAACGCTTGCCAATGTGAATTCGTTCCTGGCCAGCACGGCACCCAGCTTTGCGTCGACGACAGGCGGCGTCGCGACGTTGACGATGCTGACCAATGACGGTGGCAATACCGGCGGCGCTGCGCTCGCCGACAGCGACACAGCTACGATCCAGGTTGGCCAAACGCCGATTGTGGATCTCAACTCCGGGCCGACGACGGTAACGACCGGCCCTGTCGTGTCCACATCGACGTCGACGAGCAATCTGGTGACCAACGGGGATTTCGGCGCGGTTGGAGCCGCGATTCCTCCGATCCCGTGGGTAGAGTCTGGCACTGCCGGCAACGGCGCGGTCGTGCTGGCGGCGGGGAATGGGCGGTATGACTGGATCGGAAGCGGCACGACGATCACCCAACCGCTGGCGGTTCCGGCAAGTACGTCCAACACCACGGTGTCGACGACGTATACAGCCAACAGCTCGACCGTCGTAACCACGACGGTCGCGACCGCGGACGCGATCACTTCGATTGCGTTCGGCATGGCCTGGCAAAACGCCGACAACTTCTCGCCGAACGACAACAGGCTGGTTGTCTCCTACAACGGCGTCCCTTACGCCACCTTCGAGACGTTCGAGGCCGGCGTGCTGAACGCGGCAGGACTTGGAGGCACGTGGACCTATTCGAACGGCGCTACGGGACCCGCTGCGACGGCATCGGTGACGACTGAGGCTACAGGGGCACTGACGCCCATCACGATCAATCTTCCGGCCGGAGTGACGGCATCCGGCTCGCTGGTGTTCTTCTACACAAATGGGTCCACGGGGGCAGGGTCCGACGATCTTGCCGTCGACAATGTGGTCGTCACCAGCACGAAGACCACGACCACCACGGTCACCACCGTGACCACGACCGCTGATACAGCGGACAACGACTGGTCGGCTACCTACACGGAGGGTGGTCCGGCCGTCGCGATCGCCGATATCGACAGCTCGATCTTCGATGATGACGATGCCAACATGGAGAGCGCGGCGATTGCGCTCACCAATCCGGCAACCGGGGATCGCTTGCTGGTCAACGGCTCGGCTGCCGCCAGTGGTACGTTGGCAAGCGGAATTGCCTGGACACGCACGGACTCGGCAGTCGCGCTGTCCGGTTCGTTCACCAAGGCCCAGTATGCCGATGCCATCGAATCGATCCAGTTCGAGAACGTGACCGTCACACCTTCGATGGCACCGCGCTTCATCAGCGTCACGATCAGTGATGGAGACTCCGACTCGAATACGGCAACCGCGACGATCGACGTCGTCGCGGCCGTAAACGACGCGCCGGTGAACAACGTGCCCGCGTCCCAGAGTACCAATGAGGATACGACCCTCGTCTTCTCGATCGGCAATGGGAACCTGATCTCGATCAGCGACGTCGACGCCGGAGCGAGTCCGGTTCAGGTCACGCTTGGTGCGACCAATGGCACGCTGAGCTTGGCCGGCACTGCAGGCCTCGCCTTCTCGAGCGGAGACGGCAGCGCCGACGCCACGATGACGTTCACCGGTACGGTCGCCGCGATCAACACCGCGCTGGACGGCCTGGCCTTCGCACCGACCCCCGACTTCAACGGCGCCGCGAGCCTGCAGCTCCTGACGAACGATCAGGGCAATACCGGGACGGGCGGAGCGCAAAGCGACAGCGACACGGTCGCGATCACGGTGAATGCCGTGAATGA
>CAYGWM010000029.1:34877-46613 GCA_964353555.1 uncultured Spirochaetales bacterium | reverse complement strand
CGGCGCCCGGTTTTCTTGTGGGTGCACATCTACGACGCCCACGCGCCGTACGGAAACGCCGACGAGAAGCGTCGCGAACTGCCGCTTCGCGCCAGCGACTACGGATGGATCGACGCCTCGCACTACGCCACACCGGATGCGCGCGAGCAACGCCGTGAGGCGTACACGCGCGGAGTCAGGGAAGCCGATGCGGCGCTCGGCCGCGTGGTGGCCGGCATTCGCTCGCGGATCACGGGGCCCCTGCTGGTGGCAGTGGTCGCGGATCACGGCGAGGCGCTCGACGAGTGGATGGACTCGCGTCGCTACGCGTTCGATCACGGCGAGTTCCTCGACGTCGACCAGATCCGCATTCCGCTCGTGCTCGCCGGCGAGGGCGTCGCGCCGGGCCGCTCGGCGGGCGCCGTCTCGATCAGTGACTTGTACGGGACGCTTCTCGCGGCTGCGGGCATCGCCGAAGTGCAAGCGACGGGCGACGCGAGCCGCGATCTCCGGCTCGCGTCGCAGGCGCCGCGCATCGTGGTGGCCGAGCGGCGAGCCTACGACGGCCGCGAAGTTGCAGCCGACGCCGGCGCGGCTGCAGCGCTCCGCACGCACAGCGTCGCGGCCATGGATGGCCGGGCAATCGTCGTGCTCGCGGAGGATGGGACCGTGTCGCTCGGTGACGCGGGAACCGAGTCGCTCGCCGAGGCGGCACGCGCGGCACGTGCGGAACTTCCCCCGCGGCGATCCGGCGCTTCGGCCGACGTGGATCCCGTCACGCGCGATGCGCTGCGCAGCCTCGGCTATGCGCCTTGACCGGGTCGGGCTGGGTCTTCACGGTTCGAGATAGCCGAGCGCCTCGAGCGCACGCCGCGATTCGGAATCGAGCGTGGGCGCCGCTTCGCTTCGATCCCGTGCAGCGCTCTCGATCGAGGTGACCTCTGCAGGCACGGCGGCTTCCTCTCCCGCGCTCTCGTGCGGATCGAGATCGAGCCGGAATGCGCGACCCGGCCCATCCAACGGTCCGATCCACTTGCGGCCGTCGCGACGCGCGAAGAAGAGATCGGGCTCGCGGGGATAGGGCTTGCGCCGGCCGACCACCGCGCCGCGCGGAGAGGCGGCAACCGCGCCGCGCAGCCAGCGCAACAGGCTGACGCCGTCGAGATCGGCCGGGACTGGCAGGTTCAACAGCTCCAGCGCGGTCGGCGCGAGGTCTTCGAGCTGCGCCGAACCGGCGAGCCGCCTGCCAGGCGCGATGCCCGGACCGCGCACTGCGAGCGGGATGTGCACGAGTTCTTCGAAGAGGTTCTCGCCATGCTCGAGCAGCCCGTGGTCACCGAGACCCTCGCCGTGATCGGAGGTGATGACGATCGTCGTCGCGTCGAGCAGGTCGAGCGCGCGCAGGCCGTCGAGCAGGCGGCGGAGTTCCGCGTCCGTGTAGGCGACATCGCCTCGGTAGCCGCGAATGCTGTCGCTCAGGCGCGCGAAGCTCGGAACGCCCGGCGGTAGGGACTTGCCATCGAGCGACACGCGTTCGCCGATCGGTCGCTCGAAGCCGGGCGGCGGCGTGTACGGAGCGTGTGGATCGAAGTAGTGCACCCAGAGCAGGAACGATTCCCGGCGGTGGTCGTGCAGCCAGCCGAGGGCTGCATCCGTGGTGGCGTCGGCGCGCGTCCAGAACGCTTTCTGGTCGCGGCCACGCCACAAATAGCTCTCGCTCGCCTCGAAGTGATAGGTATCGAAGCCGCGCGAGAGACCGAAGCGAGGCGCGAGCATGTAGCTCGACACGAAGGCTGCCGTTGCGATCCCGGCCTTCTGGGCGAGCTCGCCAATCGTCGGAACATCAGCGCCAAGCGGGACGGCGTTGTCGAGGACGCCGTGCCGCCACGGATGGAGGCCCGTCCACAGCGACGCATGAGCAGGTCCAGTGGTCGGCGTTGGCGTGCAGGCGTCGAGCAGGAGAGCCCCAGCGGTCGCAACGCCATCGATCGCGGGCGTCGGGACGGGTCCACCGTAGGCGCCGACGTGATCCGCTCGCAGCGTGTCGATCGTCACGATCAGCACGCGCGGCGGCGGCTGCGAGACCGCTCCGGTCGGGCCACAACCGAGCGCTGCAACGGCTGCTGCGATCAGCACGACCGGCACCGAGAGCCCCCGCGGCATCCTCTCGAGCGTGATCTGAAGGGGCATGGGTGCAGCGTATCACCCCTTTCGTCGCGGAGACCCGTGGAAGAGGCGTTCCGTCTCGAAGGAAATTCGTTCCCCAGCGCGCGACTCATCCCCAGCGGGACTCCGTAGATCAATTCTCAAGCCATTGAAAGGTATACGAAAAATCTGGTCGCTCCCGAGTTGCCATTCGGAACGAGGCTTGCACTCGGAGGCACCAGGGAAATGGGGTACGCCGGCGAGCCGTGAAACCCCCTCCCGAGAATCGATTCTTTTTCGTGCTGATCCCTCTGCCTGGAACGGGAAGCCGGGCGCAGAGGGGAAAGGGAAAATCAGAATGCGCCAAGTTCTTCGAGGGGCCCTTGGGCTCGCACTGTTGACGGTGACGGGGTTGGCCTTCGCTCCGCGGCTCGCCTCTGCAGCGCCCATCACGTACTACTTTGCGGCCGGGACCATGACGGTTTCCGTCACCACGGGCCCCAACACGCTGTTGGTCGTGCCGAGCCTTCCACTGGACGGCGACCACGTCACGTTCAATGACGATGTCGAGAACGCGGGCGCGAACCCGGAGCTGACCGACATCCAGCTCGAGGTCAACGCGGCCGGGCCGTACTCGCTGTCGTTGCCCTACGACGGCTATGACACGGTTTCGGTGACCGGCCTCGTGTTGTCGCCGGCAACCGGTTACGCGGGCCCCGCCACGCTGCAACTCGCCGGTCCGCCGGTCGACAACTACAGCTATCTGGGCGGTCCGGTGAAGCTGACGGCGCTCGTCACGGTGTCGGATTCGACTCTGGTGAACCATGGGGTGCCGCTGGTGGCGCCGTTCAACATCCTGAATCCTGCGGCGAACGGCACGTTGCTGGTCAACTCGGTGACTGGGAACATCTCGCTTCTGGGCGTCACGATCGGTGTCGTTCCCGCGGTGGGCCTCGAGCCCTACCCGCTCGTCATCAAGGGCGACTTCTTCTTTCGCGGCGTGATCCCCGAACCGGCGACCGCTCTGTTGCTCGGCACGGGTATCGTCGGCTTGCTGGCCGCGGGTCGCCGCATCCGCAGCTGAGCGCTGCGACCGGGCCTGTGGCTCTGGCACTGGATCGAGTGGAAACGGGGGAAGCGATGATGAACAGGAACTTGCGGAACGGGTTGGTGGCGATCGGGGCAGCGATCTTCGCACCGTTCGCTGCGAACGCGCTACCGGTGGTCTACACGGTCTCGAGCGGCGGCCTGGACGGAGCTCGGATCTGTACGACCGCGACCTGCTCCAGTATCACGTTCAACTATGCGGCGCCGGCTGCACCGCCGAACGCCTTCGATCCGGCGGCCGGAACGATCACATTGGACTCTACGGCTGGCACCGTTGCGTTCAACATGACGGTGGCGTCGGGAACCTTCCTGGCCGTCGGTGACGTGCCCGACAACGGCGTCGACGAGATCGAGTTCACGAGTCTGTTGTACGCGGGCACGCTCACGGGCGCGACGTTCACGCCGAGCGGTCCCAACACGGTGATCTCCTGGGGCGCGCAGCAGCCGACGCCTGCTCTTGGCATCACGGTGTCGGGAAACTACGAGCAGCTGCTGAATGGCGGCAACGTGAACGGGTCCGATGCGTTCGCGGTGAACGCGCGGGCGAGTGCGGGAACCTGCACGCTGACCGCGAGCAACTTTCTGACCTGCGGATTCACGATGGGACCGGGCGGCACTCCGACGCCGTTCCAGATCAACGTGGGTCCGGATGCAACGCCGGTCAGCCGGCGGGTCATTCACACGTTGAACGTGGTGGCTGTTCCCGAACCGGGGACTGCGCTGTTGCTGACGCTCGGCGTCGTTGGGATCGCGCTGCGAGGCCGTCCTCGCTGAGTCCAGACCGAGTTTGGGCGTACGAATCGACGCCGCCCACCTCAGCTGAGGCGGGCGGCGTTTTATCGTGTGCGACACGCAACAAGGATGCGACGGGGATCCGATGGATCGAACGGAATTCGAGCAGCACACCTCGAGTCGACGCGCGGATGGGATTGCCGTGGTGCTGGCTTGCGGACTCGCGGCGCTCGCGCTGTCGGGATGCGTACCGCAGGGAGGACCCGCACAGGCCCACCCCGAGGCGATCGTCGTCTACAACCTGAATGCGGGACCCGACGCGTCGGCGATCGCCTCGCACTACGCGACCGCGCGTGGCATCCCAGCGCTGAACATCTGCCCGGTCGAGCTGCCGACGGGGAACTTTGCATCCACGGAACACCTGCTCGCCGCGCGCAAGAAGATCGTCGAGACCTGCATCTGCGGACTCATCCCGGTGGCTTCGCGGCCGAGCCCGTGCTCGCTCGCGAATCTGGACGCGGTGCGCCTCGCATCGCCGATCACCCATATGGCGATCGTGCGGGGTATTCCGGCGCGGCTCTACGGGACGCCGTGGCCGACCGACTTCGAGGAGCCCTCCTTCGACTTCTACCTGTCCCACTCGCTCTACCGGACGCAGGACCTGTTCGCGGCCGGCTCGAACGGCGTCCCAACTTCCACCTATCTCACCAGCGACCTCGTCACGCAGGGCTCCGAGGGTATGATCCTCTCGGCGCCCCCGCTGTCGACGGCGCTCCATCGCGACGTCGCGTATGGGCGCATCGAGGCGATCGACCGGGCGCGCACGTTCGCGCTGATCGACCGGACCTTGGCCGCTGAGCGCGCGGGCGTCACCGGAAACTTCTTCGAAGAGAAGAACAACAAGGATTTTCGATTCCTGGTCGACACCACCGGCAGCCGCGCGCCCGAGTGCAGCGCTTACCTCACCCAGGGTTTGTTCCTGCCGGGAACCCCGGCGTCGACCTGGAATCCGGATCTCTGCCGCGCCGGCACGACGTACACGACCGCCAAGGGACCCGACTCGTACTCCACACTCGACGATCCGATCCGCAGCATCCTGCCGGGAACCTGGATGTCGACGGTGCCGGTCGCGGTCCGCACCGGATTGATGCTCGGCTCGGCACCGAATCCGAACGCGCAGGCCGGCTTCAACGACTTCGAGACGCTCACCAACTGGCGTCGCTCGACCGCGTCTTGTACGCCGATCTGCGCCGACGCTGCGACCCAGATCGAGCGCGATGCGTGCGTCGCGTTCTCGACCGATTGGTTCAAGGAGCTGGATACGAACTGCGTGGGTGCAGCCGCCGGTTTCCTGGGTCACCAGGTGCGTTCGTACCCGGTGCAGTACTACGGCTTCTTCCCGGCCAATTGGGCGATCGACGGAACGGGGTCCACCGAAAAGACGCCGCCGCAGGTGAAGACCGGTGGGGCCTACCAGGATGCAACCTTTGCCGACGACCGTTACCTCCACTTCGGCCATCACAGCATCGACGATCCGGACGACTCGACCTGCACGCTGGAGAACGGCAGCGTCGTCGCGTGTCCGGAGCGCATTGCGGTCAGCCTGCAGCACCGCGCGGATCTGGTTCCTGCGGTTCCCGTCACGACCTACCGCTACTACATGCTGCGCGTGCGGTATCGCAACGCGGCGAGCCCGGGCGGAAGCCTGCGCGCGACGGTCACCTTCGAGGGCGGCGCCGCGCCCGTCGTGAAGGAATTCCTCTTCCCGCTCGACAACGAACATCTCGACTGGACGACCAGCTCCGTGTTGATCTCGCTCGGCGCCGCCGAGACACCGCTGGTGAATGCCGTGACATTGGACTTCCCGACACGCTTCGACCAGGAGGTGTACGGCTTCCTCGACCTCGACGGCATCCAGCTCACCGACATCCTGGGCGGCAAGGACCTCGTTCCGGTCCAAGTCGGGAGCTTCGATGCGCCTGCGCAGGACACCACCCACGCCGGCGACTGGGCCGCAAACGCGATCGACCGGCTCCGTGCGATCGCGTGGTGGGGGAGTTCGTCGCACCACGTGAGTGGTGGCTGGGGCTTCTCGGACGAGGGGCGCTTCTACGGCGCGTTCTTCATGGGCCGCACGCTGGGCGAGAGCCTGCTGCTGATGGCGGGCGGCGAGTCGAGCATCGTCTACGGCGATCCGCTGTACCGGCCCGTCGCGGTGCGGATCCACATTCCCGGGCAGAGCGGATACGGCAAGGCGCCAGGTCGGAGCGTCGGCCCGGCCGATACGGCGCTCCATGTGGTCAAGCTCGAGGTGCTGCACGGCTTCAACGAGGTCGCGACGACGCACTGGTCGCTCGAGACCTGCACGACGCTCGACCCCGCTCGGTGTGACGGCTCCTGGGTACAGCGGGCGTCGGGCACCAGCGCGATCTCGAGCTTCCCGATCGACTGGACCGCGTTCGTGACCAATCCCGCCGTCGCACAGGATCTGCTGCTGCGGCTCCGCATCTGGAATCCGGGCATGGAAGCGGACGAACTCCGCCATCACGCCTACTTCCACTGGACCCCGTAGCCCGCTCCCGCCCCGAGCGCGCCCGCCGACGGCGACAACGCCCGGAGTCGCGCGCGCAGCGAATCCGCGGTGTTGACGTCGCCCTGCGCATCCGCGAGTTGCGACCTGCGCTGCAGCGCGTAGGCGTCGTTTGCGTCGAGCGTGAGCGCGCGGTCGTAGAAAACGCGTGCCTGCTCGATATCGCCCGCCTCCCAGCGCAGATCTGCGATCTGGGTGTGCAGCGAGGCGTCGTCGGGGCGTGCGACCAGTTCGTCGCGCAGGATCGCCTCGGACGCCGCGTAGAAACCGTTCTCGCGCAGTAGCCAGGCCTGCACCATGCGCGCGCCGGAAGTATCCGGATAGCGCGCGACGCTCTCCTCCCAGAGCGCGAGCGCCGGCGCCCAGCGCCGCATCGCCGCGTAGAAATTGACGCGCGCCTGACGGCGCAGCCGGTCGCTCGGCGAGCGCTCGTCTGGGAACGGCGCGAACAGATCGGGCGCATCGAGCTGCAGCGCAGGCCAGCGCTTCGTCTCCGGGCCCTCGCGAACGAAGAGCGCCGCGGTGTCGTCCACCTGCACGAGCCGCCAGTTCGAGTTCAGGTGCAGCCACCAGAGCAGATCGCGCGCGTCGGTGAGGCTGTAGTGAACCAGCACGGAGCCGAAGTGGAACTCTTCGTCGAGTCGCCGGAAGCTGTCCGGGTCGGTGATCTGCAGTCGCGCGAAGCTCTCGGGGCCAAATATCTCGAGACGGCCGTCGGAGAGCGCCTGATACGAAGGCCAGAGCCGGTAGATCAGATAACCACCGTCGGCCATGTGGTGCGCGATCGGGCCGGGCGGACGCTCGCGCGCGATCCAATCGACGGCGCCGACCGGGTAGTAGAAGTCGAAGGTCCCGAACCCCGTCTCGCGCGACGAACCGATGCGCAAGAAGAAGCGATCGCGCGCGACGTCGACGCTGACCACCACAAGCGCCACCGCGACCGCGACACTCGCTGCGGCCGTGAACGCGGGACGAAGCGGCCGGCGCGCGAGTAGCGCGCTCGCGTTGCGAGCCGTGACGGCCGCGGCGACCAGCGCGAAGAGCGCCACGTTGCGGTGCGAGCCGAGCGCGAGCCAACCGAACGCCACCCACACCAGCGGGTCGAAGGCGGACACGCGCCGCCAGTTTGCCGCCATCGCAGCGAATGAGAGCGCCGCCAGCGCGCCGAACAGCACGCGGGCGAACTCGTTCATCGGAAGTTGGTGGCCGAACGGCGGCAGCAGCTCCGCGATCACCGAGCCGAAGACGCCGCGCTGTTCCTCGGGACCCACCATGCGGAGTTGTTCGAGTGGATAGAGCAGGCCGTCGATCCCGTTCGGGTTCACGAGCGTCACCAGCACCGAGAGCGCGATCGCGATCCCGAGCGGCACCACGCGATCCCGCCGGACGCGCTCACCCGGAATCATCAGCGGACGCAGCAGCTCCGCTGCCAGCGCGATCGCGAGCACGACGAGTCCCAATGCGAAGAGGCCGTGCACGTTCGCCCAGATCCACTGCAGCGGAATCGCCGCGAAGATCGCGCGGCCGCCGTGCCGTTCGTGTCGGTCGACCAGCAACAGCGTCGCAGCGAGCAACAAGAACGATGGCAGTTCCGGGCGTGCCATGAAGCGATCGCCCGCGACGAGGAATGCCAGACCGATTGCGAAACACGAGACGAATGCGCTCTCGGGGCGCCAACCCACCGCCAGCAACAGCAACGCGAGCGCACACACGCTGACGACCTTGGCGATGATCACCGCGTCGTGTCCGCCCGTCGCGCGCAGGCCGTGCAGGCCGAGTTGAAACAGCCAGTGCACGTCGATCCAGCGATTGCCAGCGACCGAATAGGTGAACACGTCCTGCTTCGGCACCGAGCCGGTGTCGGCGATCAACTGGCCGGTGCGCGCGTGCCACCAGTAGTCGAAGTCGCGGATCTTCTGGAAGCCGAGCAGGGCCGAAAGAGTGAGCAGCGCGGCGACGACCAGCGGTGTAGACCAGCGGCGGGCAGATTCCATCAGCTGATTTCACTCCGGCTCGGGTTCGTCGAGTCGCAGCACGAGTTCCTCGAGATCGCGCGTCTCGTTCTGCCAGTACAGTTCGGTGCCGAAGTGCGGGAACGTCGACTGGAAGCTCGACTCCTTCCAGCGCCGCGCGATCCAGCTCGAGATCTTCAAGATGCGCGCCGCCCGCAGCGGTTCGACCAGCGCCAGCCAGCGCGGCGCGAAGTCGCGGAACTGCCGATAGCCGTCGAGCAACACGCCGCGCTGACGCTGCGCCTCGGCGTCGTGACCCGGCACCAGCACCCAGACGTCGTGTACCGCGGGCCCGAGCGCGAAGTCGTCGAAGTCGAGGAAGAACCAGCCTTCGCGACCGCGCAGCAGATTGCCGAGATGACAGTCGCCGTGAATGCGCAGCAGCGGCACCTCGGCGAGCCGGTCGAAGTAGACATCGGCGAGCGATTCGACGGCCGTCGCGTAGCGCTCTTCGCAAGAAGCCGGCAGCCATGAGCCGGCGAGCAATTCGTCGAGCGGGTCGATCAGCGCCGTGTCGGAGTCGAGCACCGGGCGATCAGCGGGCTGCTGCATCGCTCCGACGTTGTGGATCCGCGCGAGCAGGCGGCCGAGCACCCTCAGTTCCTCGTCGCAGAGCTCGTCCGGCTCGCGACCGCCCGTGCGAGGCCACACGCCGAAATGGATCCCGGCGTGCTCCCCGATCGTGCCACCTCCGGGCAGCGCAAGCGGTGCGCAGACCGGAATCTCCGACGCGCGCAGATCCAGCAGAAAGCGGTGCTCGTCCTCGATGCCCGCGCGACTCCAACGCCCGGGTCGATAGAACTTCAGCACCACGTGCGACTCGTCCTCGAGGCGCAGGTCCCAGACGCGGTTCTCGAGACAGCGCAGCATCGCGCAGTGACCGGTGGGCCGCAGACCAGCCGCTTCGACCGCGTCGAGCGCGGCGTCGGGGCCGAGGTCCGCGAATTGGGGCTGTGCCACGGCGGGGGATCATAACGTTGGCCGGGTGTGCGCGGTTCGGTAGCTTGCCCGAAGCCACGCCGAGACGCGCCACGAGGACCTTCGATGACCCTGCCCCGCCGCGATCCGCCCTGGGTCTTCCGCACCTACTCGGGTCATACGTCGGCGCGCGCCAGCAACGAGCTCTACCGACTCAATCTCGCGAAGGGGCAAACGGGGCTTTCGGTCGCCTTCGATCTGCCCACGCAGACCGGCTACGACTCGGACCACGTGCTCGCGCGCGGCGAAGTCGGCAAGGTCGGCGTCCCGATCTGCCACATCGAGGACATGCAGGCGCTCTTCGAGGGCATCCCGCTCGACCGGATGAACACCTCGATGACGATCAACGCGACAGCGGCCTGGCTGCTCGCGCTCTACGTCGCCGCGGCCGAGCGCCAGGGCGCCGATCCGAAGGCGCTCTCGGGCACCACGCAGAACGACATCATCAAGGAATATCTCTCGCGCGGAACCTACGCGTTCCCGCCCGAGCCGTCGCTGCGGCTGATCAGCGACATGATCGCGTACAGCGTCGATGCGATCCCGAAATGGAACCCGATCAACATCTGCTCGTATCACCTGCAGGAGGCCGGTGCGACGCCGGTGCAGGAGATCGCCTATGCGATGGTCAACGCGATCGCGGTGCTCGACGCCGTGCGCGTGCGCACCGACGTGCCGAAGCAAGCGCTTCCGCGCGTCGTCGGCCGCATCTCATTCTTCTTGAACGCGGGCATCCGCTTCGTCGAGGAACTCTGCAAGTGCCGGGCGATGGGCGAGCTGTGGGACGAGATCACGCGCGAGCGCTACGGCGTCGAAGACGCGACGCTGCGCCGCTTCCGCTACGGAGTGCAGGTGAACAGCCTCGGCCTCACCGAGAGCCAGCCCGAGAACAACATCATCCGCATCGTGCTCGAAGCGCTCGGCGTGACGCTTTCGCGCGACGCCCGCTGCCGTGCGCTGCAGCTGCCGGCGTGGAACGAAGCGCTCGGCCTGCCGCGCCCTTGGGACCAGCAATGGTCGCTGCGCATCCAGCAGGTGCTCGCCTACGAGACCGACCTGCTCGACTACGGCGACCTCTTCGACGGCTCGCCGGTGGTGGCCGCGAAGGTGCTCGAGCTGAAGACCGCCGCGCGCGCCGAGATGGAGCGGGTTCTCGCGATGGGCGGCGCGGTCGCGGCCGTCGAGAACGCGTACATGAAACGGCGCCTGGTCGAGTCGCAGACCGCGCGGCTGCGCGCGATCGAACACGGCGAGATCAAGGTCGTGGGCCTCAACTGTTTTGCCGAGAGCGCGCCATCGGCGCTGGTCGAAGGCGCGCATTCGATCCTGCGCATCGACGAGTTCGCCGAG
The DNA here is from genome assembly GCA_964353555.1 of uncultured Spirochaetales bacterium. Classification (GTDB taxonomy): domain Bacteria; phylum Myxococcota_A; class UBA9160; order UBA9160; family PR03; genus PR03. Next base: position 35,723 of record CAYGWM010000029.1, on the reverse strand, counting down.
CGCGATCAGATCGAACACCTGCGCGCCTTCCGCGCCAAGCGCAACGAGGCCGAGGTCCGGGCGTCGCTGACGTCGCTGCGCGACGCGCTCGCAAGCGGCCAGAACGTGATGCCGCCCTCGATTCGCGCCGCGCACGCGGGCGCCACGACGGGAGAATGGGCCGGCGTGTTCCGCTCGCTGTACGGCGAGTACCGCGCGCCCACCGGTGTCGCGGTCAGCGTCGCGCCGGCCACCGACGAAGCGCTCACCGGCCTTCGCAAAGAAATGCGACGCCTCGGCGAAGTGCTCGGCCGCCCGCCGAAGATGCTGGTCGGCAAACCCGGCCTCGACGGCCACAGCAACGGCGCCGAGCAGATCGCCGTGCGCGCCCGCGACGTCGGCATGGAAGTGGTCTACGAGGGCATTCGGCTGACGGCGGAGGAGATCGTGCAGTCGGCGCGCGACGAGGGCGTGCACGTAGTCGGACTCTCGATCCTGTCGGGCTCGCACGGCGTGCTGGTCATCGACGTGCTCGAAGGGCTGCGGCGCGCGGGCCTCGAACGCGTGCCCGTCGTGGTAGGCGGCATCATCCCGGATGACGATGCCGCCAAACTGCTCTCCGCCGGCGTCGCGCGCGTCTACACGCCGAAGGATTTCAACCTGAACGACATCTTCGGCGAGATCGCGCAGCTCGTCGCGGAGTCGGCCGCTGGCTGACAGTTCCGAGCTGGCGCAGCGACTCTTGCGCCGCGATCGCGACGCGGTGCCCGACGCGTTGAACCTGCTGGACGACCGCCGCCCCGCGCAACGCGAAGCCGCGCTGCAACTGCTCGCCATCCTCGAACGCTCCTCGCGCACTGACCCGAC
>CAYGWM010000029.1:31454-34777 GCA_964353555.1 uncultured Spirochaetales bacterium | reverse complement strand
AAGCCGCGCTGCAACTGCTCGCCATCCTCGAACGCTCCTCGCGCACTGACCCGACCATGAATCTCGCTGCAGCCTCGGAGCACAGTGGCCGCTTCCCGCGTAGCGAGCCAAAGGCGAGCGGCGAACTTCATCGAGATGCCCCCCGCATCGGTCTCACCGGCGCGCCCGGCGCCGGCAAGTCGACGTTGCTCGACGCGCTGGTGCGCGCGCTGCGCGCTCGAGGCGAAACGATCGGGATCGTCGCGGTCGATCCGTCGAGCCGCGTCTCGGGCGGCGCACTGCTCGGCGATCGCGCGCGCGTGCGCGCCGGCGCCAACGACCGCGGCGTCTTCTTGCGCTCGATGGCGGCACGCGAGCGACTCGGCGGGCTCGCCGATGCCACCTGGCCGTCGATCGCCGTGCTCGCCGCGGTCTTCGACCGCGTCTTCGTCGAGACGGTGGGCGTTGGCCAATCCGAGGCGGAAGTGGCAAACCTCGTCGACACGCTGGTCTTCGTCGCGCAGCCGGGCGCGGGCGACGTGCTGCAGTTCATGAAGGCGGGCATCCTGGAACACCCGGACGTGTTCGCGGTGAACAAGGCCGATCTCGGCGCCGCCGCCGAGCGCACCGCGAGCGAGTTGCAAGCAGCGCTTGCGATGGCTGCGCGCGACGCCTCGGGCTGGCAGCGACCGGTGTTGCTCGTCTCGGCGCGCGACGGGAGTGGCGTCGCCGAGCTGGTCGCTGCGCTCGACTCCCACCGCGCGCACCTGATTGCTTCCGGCGCGCTCGCCGCGCGGCGCCAGCGCGCGCGTATCGCGTTCGTGCTCGACGCGCTCGAGCGACGTTACGGCGCCTTCGGCATCGAACGACTCGGCGGTCGCGACGCGGTGCACACGCGGCTGCTCGCCGAGCCGGAGGGCGCCGGCGCCGCGTTCGGACTCGACCTCGCGCGCGAGATCGAAGCCGCGCTCCGAAAGCCGTCGTGACCGCGCGCGCGAAGGCGAAGAGCAGGTCGGCCGTGACGACCACGCGCGTGCTGCACATCGCTGCGCGCACGATGTCGCGTCCCGCCGCACCGTTTCGCGAAGGCGCGGTGATCGCGTGGGTGCGTGAGTTCGCCGCGCGCAATCCGCACCTGGTGTTGCGGAGCGACCCGAGCGGCAATCTCGAGCTGCGCCGTCGCGGCGTGCGCGCCAGCGCGTCGCCGCTGGTGCTCGGCGCACACATGGATCATCCGGGCTTTCGCGCGCTGCGCTCGAAGCGCCTGCCCGGTCGCCGCGGCTTCGCCATCGACGCGCTCTTCCTCGGCGGCGTGCGGCGCGAATACTTCCCCGGCGCACGCGCGCGCTTCTACGTCGGCGCAGGCGACGTACCGGCGACGACCGTTCCGGCGCGCGTCGTCCGCGCGGGGCCCGATCCGAAGAGCGGCGAGCTACGCGTTCGACTCGAAGCACGCGCCGCGGTACCCGCCGGAAGCTTCGGCGTCTGGGAGCTGCCCGATTTCCGCCGCTCGCGCCGCAACCCGGATCTGCTCGAGACGCGCGCCGCCGACGATCTCGCGGGCGTCGCGGGAATCCTCGCCGTGCTCGAAGTGGTCGATCGCATCGACCCGGCCCGCCGCGTCGACGTGCGCGGCCTCTTCACGCGCGCCGAAGAAGTCGGCTTCGTCGGTGCGATCGCGGCCGCGCGCGGCGGTCGTCTGCCCGCCGGTGCCCGCATCGTCGCGGTCGAAGCGAGCAAGGCGCTGCCGCACGCACCCCAGGGAGCGGGACCGATCCTGCGCGTCGGCGATCGCACGTCGATCTTCGACGACGGACTCACACGCTGGCTCGGCCGCGTCGCGACGGAGCTGGCGGGAAGGAAGGGCGATCGCTTCGCGTGGCAGCGCCGGCTGATGGATGGCGGCACCTGTGAAGCTACCGCCTACCAGCTCTACGGCTATCGCTGTGCGGCGCTCTGCGTGCCGCTCGGCAATTATCACAACATGAGCGAGCGCGGGCGTATCGCGGTCGAGTCGATCCGGCTCTCCGATCTCGTCGGCCTGGTGCGCTTCTTCGAAGGCATGATCCAGCGCGATTCCGATTGCCCGCGCGCGGGCGCCACGGATCCGCTGCGCAGGCGCCTCGAGAAGCGTTTCCAACGCGGAGCGCGCGATCTCGCCCGGGATCCGTCTTCATGAGTGGTGGACGCAAGGTTCTCCGCACCGTTCTGCTCGCGCTCTTCTTCGCATTCGTGTTCGGCTTCGGGATCGGAACCTGGTTGCGCTGTCGGATGGAGAAAGCGCCGACCTACATCGGCGCGACACCGGCGATCGAGCGCGCGGGCTAGGCCTTGCGCCCTTCCCACTCGACGTCGGCCACGCCGGCGCGGTGGTTCGCGACGCGTGCCAGTACGAAGAGCAGGTCCGAAAGCCGGTTCAGGTACTGCACCGCGCTCGGCGCGAGCGACTCCGCGCGATCGAGTGCGACGGCTTGGCGCTCGGCGCGCCGGCACACCGTGCGCGCCAGATGGAAGGCCGCCGCGGAGCTCGTCCCACCCGGCAACACGAAGCGTTCGAGCGGCGGCAGCTCGGCTTCGAAGCCATCGATGCGCGCTTCGAGCGCGGCGATCGCGGCGTCGCTCGGTTCGTGCATCCCCATCGACTCGCGGTGACGCGCTTCGGGCGTGGCGAGATACGCGCCCAATTCGAAGAGACCGCATTGCAAGCTCTGCACGAACTCGCGCAGCTCGGCTTCGGGCGTCGCAGCAGCGCACAGACCGAGTGTCGCATTCACTTCGTCGACGGCGCCATAGGCTTCGACGCGCAGATGATCCTTCGGCACGCGACCGCTGCCAAAGAGGTCCGTCTCGCCGCCGTCGCCACGGCGCGTATAGATCTTCATCGGCGCTGCATTTCCTCGTCGATGATGCGGTCGAGTTCGGGATCCGGCGGCGCAGCAGCCGGCGCGGGCGTCTGCCGCGCGGCACTCGCCTGCCTGCGCAGGAAGATGGCCAGCACGACGGCGCCGACGACGACGCCAACGATCGGTGTCACGTAGGCCGCGAGCCCGAACCCGCTCGCCCGTGGTGCTTGCAGGATCACGTCGCCGAACTGTTGATAGAGCTGTTCTTCGACGTCTTCGCGACGGCGGCCCTCCTTCTCCTGCTCAGCGATCCACTCGCGCAATTCGCCCGCCTGCGAACTCGTGCAATCCAGCAGGGATCGACCCGGACAGTACGGGCTCATCAGCGAGTTCCACGCATCGTAGTGCCACGACTCCGCGGCTTCGTCCGCGGCGAACGCCGGCTGCGCAGCGAGCGCCCACGCGACCGCCGCGATCGCGAACAACGAGCGGACGCGCTGC
>CAYGWM010000029.1:27586-31354 GCA_964353555.1 uncultured Spirochaetales bacterium | reverse complement strand
GGTCAAATGTCCCAGATCAGCTGTTCCGACTGCTCCTGGCAGGCGCCGTCGCGTTGCAGTTGGAGTCGCGGCGGCTCGATCTGGACCTTCGAGCACGGCGGGATCGGATGCGTGAGCCAGACGTTGCCGCCGATCACCGAGCCGCGACCGATCACCGTCTCGCCGCCGAGAATGGTGGCGCCGGCGTAGATCGTGACGTCGTCTTCGAGCGTGGGGTGGCGCTTCACGCCGCGCAGCAGTTGACCCTTGCGCGGCGCGAGCGCGCCGAGCGTCACGCCCTGGTAGATCACCACGCGATCGCCGATCTGGCAGGTCTCCCCGATCACGACGCCGGTGCCGTGATCGATGAAGAAGCGGCGGCCGATCGTCGCGCCGGGATGGATGTCGATGCCCGTGCGGGCATGCGCGTGCTCGCTCATCACGCGCGGCACCAGCGGCACGCCGAGCTGGACCAGCTCGTGCGCAACGCGATAGCTCGCGACCGCCCAGACCGACGGATACGCCGCGACGATCTCGGCGTAGCTCTTTGCTGCGGGATCGCCGTCGAAGGCGGCTTCGACGTCTTCCGCGAGCATCGCGCGCGCCGCCGGCAAGCGGGCGAAGAAGCGCTCGACGAGTGCGCCGGCATCGAGTCCGGGCGCCAGCGTCACGGTCGCGAGGATCTTGCGGAACGCGTCGGCGAGCGTCGGAAGCTCGGCGCGCAGTGCCGAGCGATCGCGCTGGTGCAGCATCAACCGCAGCACGCGATCCGACCAATCGACGACTTCGGCGCGATCCGGGAAGCCTTCCGCGGCGGCCTTCGCAAGTGCGTCGCCGCTGGTCGCGCTGAGCGCCTGGATCGTGGTTTCGAGAACATCATCGGGCAGGCTTCGACTCATGCCTGGCTCCTCTCGAGCATGGGATGGGCACGCTTTCCCTCGCGGCTGGCCAGCATAGCGCGACGCTCGACGCCACAGGCCGGGGCTCCCTGCGCCCGATCTGCGCGCTTATACTGCGCCCGCTCGCGGCGAACGGCGAGAACGAGGTCCATTGGCCACCATCTATAGCCACTCGCGGCTGGCCTGCTTCGAGAAGTGCAAGAAGCAGTTCCACTACCGCTACATCGAGAAGCGGCCGGTCGACACCGAAGGGATCGAGGCCTTCGTCGGCAAGCGCGTCCACGAAGTGATCGAGAAGCTGAACCGCTTCGTCGCGCGCGGCGTCGTGCCGTCGCTGCCCAAGGTGCTCCAACGCTTCCGCTCGGACTGGGAGGAGCAGTTTCAAGCCGAGCGCGTGCGCATCGTTCGCGCCGAGAACCCGCCCGATTTTTACCGCGAAAATGGCGAGCGCTGCCTCGGCAACCACTATCGCCGCAACTATCCGTTCGACCGCGACGAGAGTCTCGGCATCGAACAGCACGTCGGCTTCGCGCTCGACGGCGACGGGCGCTACCGCGTGCGCGGCATCATCGACCGCGTCGTGCGCGCGGCCGACGGCGCCATCGAGATCCAGGACTACAAAACCGGCCGCTGGGTGCCGTCGCAGCAGGAACTCGACCAGGACCGCCAGCTCGCGCTGTATCAGATCGGCGTCGAAGGTCGCTACCAAGGCGATGCCCCTGTGCGACTCGTCTGGCACTACCTGCTGCGCGATCAGGTGCGCGTCTCGATGCGTACCGCCGAACAACTCGCCGAACTGCGCGCGCGCACGATCGAGCTGATCGACCGCGTCGAAGCCGAGCGCGACTTCGAGCCGCAGCCGAGCACGCTCTGCTCGTGGTGCGAGTTCAACGACGTGTGCCCGGCGATGCAGGCGAAGACCGCGGCCGCCGTGGCGGTTGCAATCGAGCCCGAGCCCGCCGTCGCGATCAAGCGTCAGCTCGCACTCTTCTAGACGACCATGCCACAAGCTCCGCGTGCGAGCGGCCGAAGAGGCTCCGCATGCCTTCGGAACCGCGCCGTCGAGTGATCTGCCGCTGCCTCGGTGTGGCGAGCTCGCGCATCTTCGAAGCGGTTCGCAACGAGCGCCTGACGAGCATCGCCGAGGTGACCAAGGCCGTGCGCGCCGGAGGCGGCTGCGGGCTCTGCCATCCCGAGATCGAGGAGATCCTCGCCGAGCTGCGCGGCGAACCGTTCGACGCCAGCCTCGTGCTGGAGAATCAGCTGATGTGCCAGCAGGAAACGCTCGCACGCGTCGAGGGTGCGCTGGCTTCGTTGCTTGCGCCGCGCCTCGCAGCGCACGGCGCGCGCATCTTCGGCGTGACGGTCGATGGCCTGCGCGTGACCGTGCAACTCGCCGGATCGGTGCGCTCGGACGATGCGCCCGCGGTCGTCGAGACGCTGCGCGACTTCGTCTGCGAAGACCTCGAAATCGAGGTACGCGTCGAGCACTAATCGCGCCCGGGGGCCGCTGCCGGCGCGCGATGGCGGGGTTCGAGGCGGCCTTCTAGCCTGCGCCCCATGGCATTGCGCATCGACCGCATTCCGACCTGGAAGGACAACTACAGCTATCTCCTCGTCTGCGAGGAGACCGGCGAAGCGGCCGTCGTGGACGCGCCCGAGGTCGATCCGATCGTTGCGCGCGTCGAGACGAGCGGTGCGCGCGTGACCCAGATCCTCTCGACGCACCATCATCCCGACCACTCGATGGCGAACCCGGAACTGGCGCAGCGCTATCGCGCGGCGGTGCTCGGACACGCGTCGGACCGCGAGCGACTGCCCGGCTTCACGCGCGGCCTCGAAGAAGGCGACACGGTGGCCGTCGGCAAGCACGTTGCGCGCGTGCTGCACATCCCGGCCCACACGCGCGGCCACATCGCATACGTCTTCGACGACGCGCTCGCGGTGTTTTCGGGCGACACGATGTTCGCGGCAGGTTGCGGGCGGCTCTTCGAGGGCACGCCCGAGATGATGTTCGCCGCGTTCGCGAAGCTCGGCGCACTGCCCGATGAGATGCGCGTCTTCTGCGGCCACGAGTACACCGAGTCCAACCTGGTGTTCGCGGTGCACGTCGAGCCGGAGAACCTCGCCGCCAGCTGGAAGCTCGATCGCGTGCGCGGCGTGCGCGCGCACGCCGCTGCCGACTGGCACGACGCAACCGAGGCCGAGATGACCGTCCCCTCGACGCTGGCCGAGGAACGCGCGACCAACCCGTTCCTGCGCGCGACCAGCGTCGCGGAGCTAGGTCGCCTCCGCGCGCTGAAAGACAACTTCAGGGGCTAGCAGATTGGCGCGCACGACGTCCTCCCCGCCCGCCGGCGCGGCTCGCTCGACGCTGCGCCACCGCGTCGCTTTCTACGAGACCGACGCGATGGGCATCGTCCACCACGCCAACTACGTGCGCTTCCTCGAAGAGGCGCGCGTGGTCTGGCTCGATGAACACGATCGCCCCTATCGCGACTACGCCGCCGAGGGCCTGCACTTCGCCACCACGCACGTCGAGGTCGACTACCGCAAGAGCGCGCGCTTCGACGACTGGCTCGACGTCACGACCTGGATGGAGTGGGTGCGCGGCGTGTCGCTGCGGATGGCCTACGAGATCCGCCGCGGCGACGAACTCGTCGCGACCGCCGCCACCGAACACGCGATGGTCGACCTCGACGGCCGACCGCGGCGCATCCCGGCGGAGCGTCGCGCAGTGCTGCTGCAGCGCGTCGCCCCGCGCTGCGGATAGGAGGTGCCGGGCGTCAGGTTATTTCTTGTCAAGTTATTGGGCGGTCCTGCCTAGGCGGCGCGCACAGCGGGGGAACCAATAACTTGACAAAAAATAACCTGACGCCCGGCACCTCTC
>CAYGWM010000029.1:15674-27486 GCA_964353555.1 uncultured Spirochaetales bacterium | reverse complement strand
CGGGGGAGCTCGGCTAGCGCTGCAGTACGCTCGGCAGCACGCGGCTCAGCAGCGAGCGCAGCTGCGTCTCGGACCACTCGGACGCGCGCTGGATCGCGTCGAGCGCGTCGCCCTGGCCCGACCAGTGCGAGCGCACGATGTCGGGGTGCACGTAGTTGAGCATGCGCGAGAGCGCAGCGGTGACGATGAACAGATCGTCGAGCAGACCGATCGGCCCGAACAGGAACGTGGGCAAGAGGTCGAGCGGCGACAGCACGTAGCCGACGCCGAGCACTGCGATCGCCTTGCCGCCGATCGGCACGCGATCGTCGCGCAGCAGGCGCGCCAGCAGCACCGTGAGATCGGGCAGCAGCAACAGCAGATCGCGCGGGCCCGAACGGCGACCGGGCCTCTTCGCGACGATCCCTGCGCGCAAACGGTCGTAGAGCCGGCGCTCGCCGCGGTCCATCTCGATCGTCACCTTCGCATCGGCCTGTTTCTTCATCCGGTGATCCCCTCGCCTCCGTCCACGCGGATCACGTTACCGCTGATCCAGCCGCAGCCCGGCTCGCTGAGCGCGACCAGCGCGCCCGCAACGTCGCCCGGTTCAGTGAGCCGGCCGCGCGGATTGCGCGCACGCGCGGTATCGAGCAGATGATCATGGCCGGGAATCTTGCGAACCGCGGCGGTGTCGGTGACGCCGGCGCAGATCGCGTTCGCGCAGATTTCGAGCGGCGCGAGTTCGAGCGCGAGCTGTCGCACCGCCGCTTCCAGCGCCGCCTTGGCGATGCCGACCGGACCGTAGTTCGGGATCGCGCGGGCGCCGCCTTCGCTGGTCATCGCGAAGACACGGCCGCCCGGCTCGAGCAGATCGGCCGCGCGCAGCGCCTGCGTCCACGCGACGAGCGAGGTCGCCATCACGTCGAGCGTCATCGCGAGCTGCACGCTCGACACGGCGTCCTTCGTTTCGTCTGCGACCAGCGGCTTCAGCGTGCCGAACGCGAGCGAGTGCAGCAGCACGCGCACGCGCGGTCCGCCGCGCAGCAGCGCGCCGAGTTCGCCGACGATCACGTCGCGTTGCGCGACGTCGGCGGCGTTGCGATTCCAGAAACGCACGCGGCGACCCGCGGCTTCGACGTCCTTCACGACGGCTTCCGCCAGCGGCAACGTCGCGCGGCGATCGAGATGCACGCCCGCGACGTCGAGTCCCGCCTGCGCGAACGCGCGCGCGGCGGCGGCGCCGAAACCGCTCGACGCGCCGAGGATCAAGCACCAGCCGGGTTCGATCGCCATATCGCTAGTTGCGCCTCGGTTCAGTGGGCGCTGCGTCGGCCGGCTCGACGCGAATCGCCGGCGCCCCACTCGTTGCGAACCATCCGACCATCGCGCGCCCCTCGACCGGGCCAAACGCGACGCCGAGCCAGCGCGCGAGCGTCGGTGCGACATCGGTCTGGCGCAGACCTGGTACGCGCAAACCGCGGCGCAGTCCGGGACCCCACGCGACGAAGCCGGTCGCCATGTGCGGATCGCTGGTCGCGAAGCCGCCCGCACTGGCAACCGATGCGGGCGCGAGCAGCGGCCCGCTCGCCGTATCGGCGAACACATAGCCGGATTCGGCTTCGAGGCCGAACCACGCTTCCGGATCTGCGCCGCGTGCCAGCATGTCGCTGGCAGACACTACGCGGAACGCGCCGGTTTCGTTCGCGGCGGCGGCGAGCGCGCGGCGCGCGAGCAGCGCCGGGTCGTCGCTGGTGGCGTACACGAATGCCGAGCCGCCGCTCGAGCGCGCAATCGCGTCGAAGCTGCGCACGCCGCGGTCCGACGGCACCAGCAACCCCGCGTCGGCGAGCGCGGTGTTGACGCGGATCTCGGTGTGCACCGGCATCGCGCCGTGATCGCCTGCGACCGCGATTCCGGTGGTGTCGAGCAAACCCGCGTCACTGAGACAGCGCAACAGGCGCCCCAGCTCCGCGTCGCTCGCGGCGAACGCCGCACGCGCGGCCACCGAGTCCGGGCCCGCGCCGTCGAGCGCGACCCGCGTCTGCGAGAGCCGCAACAGCACCAGGCTCGGCGCGGGATCGGCGAGCAGCAGCCCGCACGCCATCGTGACGAGCGACGCGTCGCGCGCAGCGCCGGGGGCCGCTGCGGCGGGATCGCTGCCGCCGGCGCGCTGCGCGAACTCCGCGGCGCGTCCAGCCCCTTGAGTCGCGAGCGCACCCTGCCAGTTCGCGCCCGTCGGCAGCACGAGATCGGGCGCGAGGTCGGCGATCGCGGCGCCGCCAGTCGTCGGCCAGTCGAGCGACGCCACGCCGCCGCCTTGTTGCGCGACCGCCTGCCAGAGCGGCGCCGCACGCAGGTCCGACGCCTGGTCGATGCGGTCAGCGCCGACGCCTTGCTTGTCGAGCCGTCGCTCGGCCGCGATGCCGTGCTTCGCGGCGGAGACTCCGGTGACGAGCGCGGCGTGCGCGGGGTACGAAGAGGGCGGGAACGCCGGCAGCATCGACTCGGCCGCGACGCCCTGCTGCGCGAGCGCCGCGAGCGTCGGCATCGCGGGCTCTCCGTCCGCGGCGAGATAGCGGCCAGGTGTGAGACCGTGGATCGACACGAGCAGCACATGTGCCGGTCGCGCCAGCGCGGCCGGCGTGGGAAGCGCGACCGACGCAGGCGCCAGCACGCTGCGGCCGGTCGAACCGCCGCCGGTTGCGCACGCGAGCGTCGCGAGCAACAGCGCCGCCGTGACGGGCACGAAACGCTTGCGCTCTCGCGCAGCGCTCATCCGCTGAACACGCCGCGGCGTTCGCGCAGGCCGCGCTCGAAGAGCGCCTCGATGGCAGCCTTCACGGTCTCGACCTTCTCGTCGAGCACGGCGTCCTCCTCGGTCGGTGAACCTTGAAAGTGCAGCGGCTCGCCGAAGTAGATGTTGTACTTGACGGGCAGCGGCAGCATCCCGAGCGGACCGAGCAGCGGGAACGTGGCGGTGATCGGGAACGCCGGCATGCCGAGCAAGCGGCCCAGACCCTCGAGGTTCGCGAAGCCAGGCTGTTGCTCTTCGGAGCCGACCACCGCAACCGGCACGATCGGCGTCTGCGCTTCGAGCGCGAGTCGCATGAAACCGGTGCCAAAGCGCTGCAGCTTGTAGCGATCCTTGTAGAGCTTGTTCATGCCGCGCACGCCTTCCGGGAACACCAGCACGCACTCGCCGGCTTCGAGCATCTCGCGGCACGTGTCGGGCGTTCCGGAAGCCGCGCCGCCGCGCGCGGCCATCACGGAGACCCACGGCAGCTCCGAAACCCAGTACTCCGCCATGCCGCGGACGATGCGCGGCGGCTCCGCCTCGAGCAGCATCGCGACCGAGATCATCGCGGCGTCGAACGGGAGTTGGCCGGCGTGGTTCGCGATCAGCAGCGCGCGACCGGGCGGGACGCGCTCGATGTCGTGGGTCTCGACGCGGAAGTAGTACTTGTAGAGCGCGAGCGCCGGCAGCACCGATTCGCGCACGGTCGCCGGGCACAGGCCCCACGGGTCGAAGCCGAACTCGTTGAGGCGCGTCGGAATCTTGCGGATGCGGTCATCGAGATCGCGCTGGATGTCGCGCACCGCGAGCGGCAGCAGACTGCCGACGAGGTCGCCGAGCGCGCGCGTGAAACCCCGACTCGCCATCAACGGCGCACGCTGTGGAAGATCTCTTCGAGACCAAAGAGCGGACGGAAGCCGGTGGCGTCGACGAAGCGCTTGCCAGAGAGCGTGACGGGATACTTCACGTAGTCCATCGCGCCGGCCGGATACGGAACCATGCCCCAGCGGAAGAGCCGGTCGATCAGCGGTCGCATCAGCGGCTCCGGCATCGGCCACGCGGTGCTGCCGGCCTCACGGATCGCGACCGAAACCGGCACCGCCCCCGGCCCGACCACGTTGAAGACGCCTTGCAATCCGTGCTGGAGCGTCAGCGCGATCGCCTCGGAGAGGTCCTCTTCGTGGATGAACTGCATCATCGGGTCGAAGCCCATCACGGTGGGCACGCGCCGCTGGCGCAGGTACTCGCCGATCATCGAGTGTACGTAGTAGCCGAGCACGTTGACCGGACGGAGCACGGCGGTGCGGATGTGCGGGTACTTCCAGATGAAGGCCGAGGCGAGCGTGTCGACCTCGACGAGATCGCGGATCTCCGGGTACGAACGCGTCGCGCCGAGCGGGAAGTCTTCGTCCATGTAGAACGGGTTGTCGGCAGCGGCTCCGTAGACGTAGCTGCTGGAGATCATCACGAGCTTCTGGACGCCGTAGTTCACGCAGTGGTCGAAGAGCTGTTTGGTGCCGCGCACGTTCACGTCGTGGCGCACCTGCTCGGAAACGCGGAAGTGGCGGACCATGCCCATGTGCACGACGGCAGTCGGCTGCTCGGTGCGGAAGACGTCTTCGAACTTGCGCTTGCGCAGATCCACCTGGTGGACCGCGACGTTCTTGGGCCGGCCCTCCCAGGCCACGCGGTCCACGCCGCAGACATCGAAAGAGTCCAACAGGCGCCGGGCGACGAGCCGCCCCTGGCCTCCCGCAATCCCCGTGATGAGGACCTTTTCCATTGAATCTCCGCGGGGTTGGACTCTCATGCTAACCCTCGGAAATACACCGAGCCAGCGGAATTCTGGGCCAGGCGTGGTATAAGGATCGGCCCCGAAGGGGAATCATCGTGGCCGAACCGTCATCCCGATTCCAAGAAGTCCAGATCCCGCTCGACGAGCCGGTCGGCGGCATCGCTGCCGTATCGGGTGTGCTCGGTGTGCCCGAGTGGTGGCCCACCGGTTCGCGCGTCGGCGTGGTGCTCGCGCACGCGGCGGGTCGCGACATGAAGGACCCGCTCGTCGAGGGGCTGCAGCGTCGTCTCACCGAGCGCAAGTATCTGGCGCTGCGCTTCAACTTCCCGTTCGCCGAGGCCGGGAAATCGCGTCCGGACGCGATGCCGATCCTTGAACGCGCGTTCCGTCAAGCGGTGGCGGTGCTGGCCCGCGATCCTTCGGCGGCGCCCGCGCATCTGTTCGTCGGCGGCATCGGTCTCGGCGCGCAGGTGGCGGTGCAGGCGGCCGCGACCCGTTTGCGCGTCGATGGTGTGATCGCGCTCGGCTACCCGCTGCACGGGCGCGACGAACCGACCAAGAACGTGCGCGCCGAGCCGCTGTACCGGCTGGTCTCGCCGATCTTGTTCGTCCAGGGCGCACGCGATCGCAACTGCGATCTCGACACGCTGCGGCGCACGCTGACACGCGTCGGCGTGCCGAAGACGCTGCACACGATTGCCGAGGCGGACAACATGCTCGCGGTGCCGCGTCGCTCGGGCCGGCCGATCGAGGACGTGCACCAGGAGGTACTCGAAGCGGTGGACGTGTGGATGCGAAGCGTGCTCGGGGCATGACGAACGCCGCCGCGAGCGATCTGTACTTCGTGCAAGAACCGGTCGGCGAGATGGCGAACCTCGCGTATCTCGTCGGCTCGCGCGCGACCCGCGAGGCGCTGCTGGTGGATCCCGCGTGGGACGTCGCGTCGCTGCTCGCGCGCGCCGAGCGCGACGGCATGCGCGTCGTCGGCGCACTCGCGACGCACTATCACCAGGATCACGTGGGCGGTTCGATCTTCGGCATGTCGATCGAAGGATTGCCGCGGTTGATGGAATTGCAGCCGATGCCGGTGCACGTCCAGGCGCGCGAAGCAGAGGGCGTGCGGCGCGTGACGGGGCTCTCTGCGTCCGACTTCGTCGTGCACGAAGGCGGCGACGAGATCGCGCTGGGAAGCCTGCGCATTCGGTTGCTGCATACACCGGGACACACGCCCGGGTCGCAGTGTTTCCTGGTCGAAGAAGCGCACCGGCCCGCGCGACTCGTCTCGGGAGACACGCTGTTCCTGAACGGGTGCGGTCGCGTCGACCTGCCAGGCGGCGATCCCGAAGCGATGTACCGCAGTCTCAACGACGTGCTGAAGCGACTGCCCGATGAGACGCTCGTCTATCCCGGTCACCTCTACGCGGAGCCCGTTGGATCGCTCGGCGAGCAGAAGCAAAGCAATCCCTACCTGCGCGTCGCGAGCCTCGAGAGGTTCCTCGGCTTGATGGGCTTCTAGATAGCTAAATCCCTGAATCACAGTCACTTTTCGCGCGCTCGCGCGGTTGAAATCAAGGTCCCGCTCCGTTAGGGTCAGCGCTCTTTTCGACCCCGGAATCACCTCGTTCGGAGGCCCCCACGCGATGAAGATCATGGTCTGCATCAAACAGGTTCCGCATCAGGATGCGCGCCTCGACGTGAACGGCGCCGGCAACTGGATCGCGGAAGACAACATCAAGTTCGAAATCAACCAGTACGACCAGCACGCGCTCGAAGCGGCCCTCGCGCTGAAGGACAAGGACGCGAGCGCGGAGGTCGTCGTGGTTTCGGTGGGGCCGGAGCGCGTGACGCAGTCGCTGCGTACCGCCCTCGGCATGGGCGCGGATCGCGCCGTGCATGTGAAGGACGCCGCCGCCGATGGCTCGGACGCTCTCGGCACCGCGAAGCTCCTCGCCGCGATCGGCAAGGCCGAGAGCCCCGACATGATCTTCGCCGGCTTCATGGCCGACGACGGCAATTTCGCCGCGGTGGGTCCGATGCTCGCCACGCTGCTGGGCGTTCCGCACACCACCACGGCGGTGAGCTTCGCCAACGAGAACGGCACCGTGCGCGTCGAGCGCGAGCTGGAAGGCGGCGCGCTCGAGGTCGTCGAACTGAAGACGCCGTGTCTGGTCACCACGCAGACCGGCATGAACCAGGTCCGCTACGCATCGCTGAAGGGCATCATGGCGGCCAAGAAGAAGCCGATCGACGTGAAGTCGGTCGCCGATCTCGGCCTCACCGGTCAGGTGGGTGAGGCGGCCGCGAAAGTGAAGGTCGAGAAGCTCTACACGCCGGCGAGGGGCCAGGGCGCCGAGATGCTCTCGGGCTCGGTGGACGAAGTCGTGGGCAAGCTGGTCGCCAAGATCAAGGAGCTGGGGCTTCTCTAGCCCCACGGGAGATTCATCATGGGCAGCATCCTCGTGGTGGCGGAGATCCAGAAGGGCAAGACTCGCGAGGCCAGCTACGAGCTGGTCTCGTTCGCGCGCAAGATCGGTGCAGCGACGGGTCGCGAGGTGAAGAGCCTCGTGATGGGTCAGGGCGCACAGGCGAACGCCGAGGAGATGGCGAAGAAGGGCGGCGGCGAGGTCTATCTCGCGGACGCCGTCGAACTCGCCAACTACAGCGTCGACGCGTCGTTCGCGGCGGTGAAGGCCGCGGTCGCGGCGGCTTCGGCCGACATCGTGTTGCTCTCCAACACGCCGACGGGCTGGGACCTCGCACCGCGCATCGGGGCGGCGCTCGACGCAGCGTTCATCCCGGATTGCTTCAACGCGGAAGTCGAGAGCGGCGAACTGGTGTTCTTCCGCCGCTTCTTCAACGGCAAGCTCGATTCGCGCCTGCGACCGACCGCGCTGCCGATCGTCGCGACGATGCAGCCAGGCGCGACCGCCGCCTTCGAAGGCACGGCGGACGGCAAGGTCACGCCGCTCGCGGTTTCGATCGGCGCGTGTGGCACCAAGTTCGTCGAGCTGAAGGTGGCCGAAGCGAAGGGAGTCGACCTCACGAAGGCCGACATCATCGTCTCGGGTGGTCGCTCGCTCGGCGGTCCCGAGAAGTTCCAGGAAGTGATCAAGCCGCTCGCCGATGCGCTCGGCGGCGCGATGGGTGCATCGCGACCGGTGGTGGACGCCGGCTGGCTTCCGCACGAGTACCAGGTCGGATCGTCGGGCCAGGTCGTCGCGCCGAAGCTCTACGTCGCGTGCGGCATCTCGGGCGCGATCCAGCACCTCGTCGGCATGAAGACGTCGAACTTCATCATCGCGATCAACAAGGACGCGGATGCGCCGATCTTCGAAGTCGCCAATCTCGGCGTGGTCGGTGATCTCTTCGAGGTCGTGCCGAAGCTGACGGCCGCAGTGAAGACCGCGAAGGGCTGAGCCCTCTTCCACAGCCGGATCGATCCCGGACGGGGAGTCTCGCAAGAGGCTCCTCGTCTTGCATTAGTGTTGACATGGAACGGGCGAGAGAGTACGAAGAAGTCGGCAGCGGTTTTCGATTCGGCCGCTGTCCCCCCACGGTTCGTTGCTCGTTCGTTGTTGCTCGTTCGTTCGTTGGTCCTGGTCGCCGTTGATTCGGGCTGCTGCTTCGGATTCGTGCGCCACGATCGGGTTTCGTTCACGTTCGGTTCTCGAGACCGAATGGTTTCTCGCTGCAAGCACCGAAGCTGCAGCATGATGGGGGCCTGCCATTCCGCGGCGCATTGCGCTCCTCAACGAAAAAGGCGGCAGCGCCAAGACCACCCTGGTCGCGAACCTGGGCGCGTATCTGGCGCTGCGCCGCGGTCGGCGCGTTCTCGCGATCGACATGGATCCGCAGGGCCAGCTCGGCAAGGTGCTCGGCATCGACACGCGAAGCGTGCGCCGTTCGGCGATCGAGCTGCTGCTCGATACCGTGCTGGGCGACGCGCCCCAGGGCTGCGAGCGTCGCGGTGATTCCCGCGGACTCCCCAGCGTGGGAACGCGCATTCCGAACCTCGATCTGGTGGTCTCGACCAAGGCCCTCGGCCTGGTGCCCGCCTTCGAACGCGACGATCCCGATCCGAGCGGTCGGCTGATGCGGTGCCTCGACGCCGCGCCGGAACTCGATCGCTACGACTTCGTGCTGATCGACTCGCCGCCTTCATTCGGCATGCTGACGCTGAACGTGCTGCGCGCCATCGACGAAGTCGTGATTCCGGTCCCGCTCACGTTCCTCGGCATCGACGGATGTGCCGAACTCGAGCGCACGATCGCGACCGTGCGCGCCCGCTATCAGCACCCCGAGCTGCGCATCACGATGGTGGTGCCCACATTCTACCGCCGCACCCGGATGGCGGAGGAAGTCCTCACCATGCTGCGCCAACGCTTCCCGAAAGAGATCGCGCATTCGGTGCTCTGCTACCACGTGAAAATCGACGAAGCGCAATCGCGCGGGCTTTCGATCTTCGAGTACGCGCCGAACGACCGCGGCGCGCAACTGCTCGGTGCGCTCGCGCAAGAACTCGAAGCACGCGCGCCGGGCCGGACTTCGGAAGCATGAGCGGCGACGACCGTCTTGGCCGGATCGCCGGCAACGGCGCGCCGCCCAAGACGCCGCCCTTCGAAGTCGCGCTCGGCTCGAATCCGTTCGTCGACACGCTCGCGGACGAAGTCGATCCGCTCGACGCGTGGCTCGTCGCACTCGACCGCCTCGCTGCGGGCGGCGAAGGCGTCGTCCCGACACGCCCGGTCGCGGCCGCTTCCCGCACGATGGCCGCGACTCCCGCGCCGCAGCCGAGCCCGATCGCCGAGCCGTATGCGCCCGAAGCGGAACCGGCGGTTCCGCGCGTCGCCTTTGCCCACTTGATCGGCGAAGAGGCGAATCAGAAACTCGCGGCGCTGCTCGGGCGCATCGACGGCTGGGATCGCTTCGGCCTGTCGCGAACCGGGCTCGCGCAGGCCTTCCCGTTCTTCTTCGCGCTCTACAAGCTCTACTTCCGCGTGCAGAGCCACGACCACGGGAAGATCCCGGCGGAGGGCCCGATCGTGCTCGCCGCCAATCACGGTGGACTGTTGCCGTTCGACGGCGCGATGGCGGTGCTCGACGTGCTGCTGCACACCGATCCACCGCGCCTGCCGCGCGCGATCGTAGAACGTTGGGCGGGCACGCTGCCCTTCGTCAATGTGTTCTATGCGCGCGTCGGGCAGGTGGTCGGGACGCATCAGAACTTCGCGCGGCTGCTCGGCGACGGCGAAGCGGTGCTGGTGTTTCCCGAAGGCGTCGAGGGCATCCGCAAGCCGATCACGCAGCGCTACCGCTTGCAGCGCTTCCACGTCGGCTTCGTCGAGCACGCGCTGCGCGCGCGCGCGCCGATCGTTCCGATGGCGATCCTCGGCAGCGACGATCAGGCGCCGATCCTGTTCGACGTGAAGCCGCTCGCGCGGCTGCTCGGCCTGCCCGCCGCGCCGATCACGCCGACCTTCCCGTGGTTCGGCCCGCTCGGACTGCTGCCGTATCCGGTGCGCTACCGGATCGTGTATGGAGAGCCGTTGCGCTTCCACGAACGATTCGATCCCGAAGCGGCCCACGACCCGGGTCTCGTGCGCGCGCTCGCAAACCAGGTGCGTCGCGCGATCCAGGCGCTGATCGACAAGAACCGCACATGAACAGCGTCCTCGTCACGCACGCCGATCTTCCGATCGGCCTCCGCATCGTGAAGGTGCTGTGGCACGACCCCACGGTGTCGCGAATCCTCGCGCTGGGCGAGGGTGCGATTCCGCGCGCGTTCAATCCGTACCGCGCCGGCGCCACCCCGCGACTCGTCTACGAACGCATCGACCTCGCGCGACAGCGATCGGTGTCCGAACTGTTCCGCTCGAAGCGGATGCGTGTGCTCGGCGTGGACAGCGTCGTCTACGTGCCGCGGCACGGCGCCGTGCCGGAGGGTCCGCCCATCGTCGCAAAGATCCCCGCGCGTACGGCCGAGGCGCGTCTCGTGCTGCACCATGCACTCGAATCGCGCTCGATCCGCTCGCTGGTCGCGCTCGGATCCGCGTTCGTCTACAAGCTCGAGCCCGGCAACGCCAACCAGTTGACCGAGCGCAGCGAACTCGACCTCGATCCCGAGATCGCGCCCGAACTGCGCAGCTGGATCGACAGCGACATGCTCTTCCACTCCGAGTTCGCGAGCGCGCGGCTGCGGGTGCTGCTGCTACGCGTGCCCGCGGTCGTCGCGTCCGGCGGCTTCCTCTACCTGCACCCGGGACTCGAGGGCGCGGCGGGCATGCGCGTTCGGCCGGCGGGCTTCGATCCGCTTTGTTCGGTGATCTCCGACAAGGATGTCGCGCGCGCCGTGCGCGCCGCGCTGCAGACCGACACGGCAGGCGTGTTCAACGTGGCGGGGCGAGAGGTCATCCCGCTGTCGGTGCTGGGTAGCTGGACCCGACGCCCCTGCGTCCCGGTTCCAGGCCCTCTGCTCGCGATCGCGTCGAGCGCCGTTGCGCGCTTTGGCGGCGAGCGGCTGCGCGGTCGCTTCGAAGGTTCCTACCTGCGCTACGGCATGAGTCTCGACACACGGCGCGCCGCGGAGGCGTTCGGCTTCACACCCCGCTACCGGGTCGGAATCACCCGCGCCGGCGACGGCGTGATGCGCGTCGAAGCCGTCGCGATCTGAGGCCCTCTCGGCTAGATTGCCGCTCCCGCTGACAAATTCGGGATTCGTGAGGACCGACCGTGGAAGTCGATACGTCGCAATTTCGCAACGGCCTGCGCTTCATTCTCGACGGCCAGCCGTTCGTGATGACCTACTTCCAGCACGTGAAGCCCGGCAAGGGCGGCGCCTTCGTGCGCACCAAGGTGAAGAACCTGGTGAACGGCAAGGTGCTCGAGCGCAACTTCCGCTCGGGTGAGCGCGTCGAACTGGCGGACGTCGAAGAGAAGAAGATGCAGTACCTCTATCTCGACGGCGAGAACCTGGTCTTCATGGACCAGAGCAACTACGAGCAGCTTCCGTTCTCGAAGGAGACGGTGGGCGAGGCGCGCCTCTTCCTGAAGGAGAACATGGAGGTGGAGGTGCTGTTCTGGAACGACAAGCCGATCAACATCGACCTCCCGTCCTTCGTCGAACTGCTCGTCACGATCTGCGACCCCGGCATCAAGGGCGACACGGCCTCCGGCGCGGTCAAGCCCGCCACCCTCGAAACCGGCGCGGTCGTGAACGTCCCGCTCTTCATCAAGGAAGGCGACAA
>CAYGWM010000029.1:10783-15574 GCA_964353555.1 uncultured Spirochaetales bacterium | reverse complement strand
CCCTCGAAACCGGCGCGGTCGTGAACGTCCCGCTCTTCATCAAGGAAGGCGACAAACTCCGCATCGACACCCGCACCGGCGAGTACGTCGACCGGGCGAAGTAGCGCACAGCTCCTGGAGGCAGCGGGCACCGCGGTACGCGGCTCGCCCGATGGGCGCCGGCGCATCAGTCGGACGCGCGCTGACCGCCGAACACGCTCGGAAGCACCTGCCTCACCGACAGCTCGGCTCGGCCGGGCGGCACTTCGAAGTATCGGATCGCGACGCGCATCGGCTCGATCGACGGGAACTCGCGCTCGAAGCTCGCGCGCAGGCGCTCGACCACGGACACGGCCTTGTCGTGGCCGACGTCGCTCAGGAACAGCAGCGCGCGCTCGCGGGTCAGTCGGAAGATCTGGTCCTCGACGCGCAGCTCGCTTTCGAGGAACGCGACGAACTCCGGAAAGAGCAGGCTGCCGTCGTTGGCGGCGAAGCCCACGACGACCGACGGGA
Source organism: uncultured Spirochaetales bacterium (assembly GCA_964353555.1). GTDB lineage: Bacteria > Myxococcota_A > UBA9160 > UBA9160 > PR03 > PR03. The sequence goes on along the minus strand of CAYGWM010000029.1, from coordinate 15,082 downwards.
CATCGTGCTCGGTGGCCAGCGACTGGGTGCGGGCCAGCACTTCGCGGAGTTTGCGGGGGTCGTCGGCGTTTTGTCGGGTCATCACTGTGGTCACAAAGATCGTATCGTCGAAACGCCCCGGAGCCTGAATTTTGGTCGCCCACCCACCCCAATCGCCGGAACCATCGAGCATTTCCTCTAGACTCGCCGCGCCGCCCGCTCGATTGACGGAGTCCCTTTGCGCGAAGCCGGCCGCGACGCGGCAAGCCCGCCCGACGATGGCCTGAACGCCGCCCTCCGCGATGCTCGCCGCGCGACGCTCGCCGCGCGCGGCGCAACGACGCTCGCGGCGCTCACGCTCGGTCTCGTCACGCTCGGCGCGCTGGTGCGCGCGCATGGCGCTGGTCTCGCGTGCCCCGACTGGCCGCACTGTTTCGGCGTCTGGCTGCCCGAGCTGGACCTGCGCGTCGGCTTCGAGTGGACGCACCGACTGGTGGCCGGATCGATCTCGATGCTGTTTGCGGTCGCAGCGGCGCTGGTGCTCTACGACGCGCGCCTCCGCGCAGCAGCGTGGCGCTCGATCGCGCTGGCCGCGGCGCTGTTGGTCGTGCAGATCGTGCTCGGTGGGCTCACCGTGCTGCTCGGCCTCGCGCCGTGGACGGTGACGGCGCATCTGGTCACCGGCATTTCGTTCGCGGCCGCGCTGTGGTGGACGGCGCTGGCGCTACGCGATGCCGCGGCGCCGCGCCCGCGCGCCGCGCTGCCGACCGGCGCGCGGCGCGCGGTGTGGCTGGCGGCGTTGATCGTCGCGCTGCAGATCGCGTTTGGCGGACTGGTGTCGTCGCACTACGCGGGGCTCGATTGCCCCGAGTGGCCGAGCTGTCGCGATGGCGTCTGGTTCCCGAGCTTCAGCGGCGGCGTCGGCTTGCATCTGCTGCACCGCACCAACGCCTATTGGGTCGTGCTCGCGATCGGCGCCGCGCTGTGGCTGAATCGGCGCCATCCCGGCGTCGCGCGACCGCTGCGCTTCGCGGCCGCGCTGGTGCTGCTGCAGGTGCTGCTCGGCATCGCGAACGTGAAGCTCGGTCTGCGCGTCGAGGTGACGGGTCTGCACACGCTCGTTGCGGCGCTGCTCGCGCTCGCGGTTGCAGCGGCGTTGCGCGAGGTGCGGCTGCGCCCGGTCGGAACCGACGGCACGCGAAAGCGCGTGCTGATCATCGGCGCCGGCTTCGGTGGTCTCGGCGTTGCGCGCGCACTCGCCGACACGCCCGTCGACGTGCTGATCGTCGACCGCGAGAACTACCACACGTTCCTGCCGCTTCTCTATCAGGTGGCGACTTCGGGTCTCTCGGCCCAGGATGTGACGTACCCGGTGCGCTCGATCCTGCGGCAGCTCCCCAACGCGCGCTTCCGGATGGCGGAAGTTGCACGCATCCAACTCGGCGAGCGCGCGATCGAAACCGCCGACGGCGCGCGCATTCCGTACGACGTGCTGGTGCTCGCGGCGGGCAGCACGACCGAGTTCTTCGGCAACGAGAGCGTCGAGCGCTTCGCGTTTGTGTTGCACGATGTGGACGAGGCGATCGAGCTGCGCAACCACGTGCTCGAATGCCTCGAACGCGCGTCGGAAACGGACGACGCGAACGAACGCGAAGCGCTGCTCGGCTTCGTGCTGGTCGGCGGCGGACCGACCGGCGTCGAACTCGCCGGCATGCTCGGCGAACTGCGCAAGCACGTCGTCCCGCGCGACTTTCCGGGCCTGGCGGCGTCGATGCGAGTCGTGCTGCTGGAGGGCCGCGATCGATTGCTCGCGGCATTCCCGGAGAGTCTGTGTCGGCGCACGCTGGAGCAGGTGCGCGAACTGGGCGTCGAAGTGCGATTCGGCGCGATGGTCGAGGCCGCGCTACCCGACGGCGTGGAACTCGTCGGCGGCGACCGGATTCGCGCACGCACCGTCGTGTGGGCAGCCGGCATTCGCGGCGCGGAGGTCGGAGCGAGCCTCGGCGTGCCGTTGGGCCGCGCCGCACGCGTGCCGGTTTGCCAGACGTTGCAACTGGACGGCCACCCGGACGTGTATGTGATCGGCGACCTGGCGCTGGTGACCGGCATGGAATCGCTGCCACAAGTCGCGCAGGTCGCGATCCAGCAGGGTCGTCGCGTCGCCGCGAACGTACAGCGCGCGCTGCTGGGTGTCGCACCGCTTCCGTTCGCCTACTGGGATCCCGGCATGATGGCGACGATCGGCCGCGACCGCGCAGTCGCGATGCTCTTCGGTGTGAAGCTCGCAGGCCGGCTCGCCTGGCTTTTCTGGCTCGTCACGCACATCGTCTTTCTCGCGGGCTTCCGCAACCGCGCCACCGTCTTCGTCAATTGGATCTACCACTACTTCACCTACGACCTGGGGCTGCGGGCGATCATAGGACGGAAGAGGCACGACCGGTGATCGGTCGTCTGCTACACCCCTCGGCCCCGCTTCACCGAGGTCCAGCGATGCGCCCGTTCCAACTCTTCGCCGGCATGCCGCCGGAGCAGTTCCGCGGCTTTCTCGACGCGCTGAAGCAGAAGGCCCCGCTCGCGTACGCGCAGTCGCTGGGGCTCACGGCTGGCGTGCTGAAGGCGCGTCCGGTGTTCCTGCAACGCCAACCCGTCGAACGGCGCGCCGAACTGGTGCGCAAGGCGCTCGGCCGCGTGATGTCGAACGGCGTGGCCGAAGAGATGCTCGCCGTCTACTTCCTCGAGTGCCGGGGCGAGCTGCTCACCGAGTGGCTCGATGGGCTCGGCCTCGAGCATGAAAAGGGCATGCTGAAAGGCGAAGACGCGCCGCCCGAGCCGCCTGCTGCAAAGCTCAGCGGCGCACTCGAAGCCTTCCGCAACAACGCCAAGGACGACGACCGCGCCGATCGCGAACTGCTGCTGAAGGCATTCGCGGCGCAGACGTCGATCCACTGGCCGGAGTTCGAGAAGCTGCTCGCGGCCTCTGCCGAATGAGAACGCGCGCCTGCGAGGGAACTCGCAGACGCGCGCCATTTCGGGCCGGACGAAGCGCTCAGCCGTTCTTGAACATCTCCATCATCGCGCGCATCTCGTCGGCGATGCTGTCCGGGATGATGTAGTTGGCCGGATCGCGGATCTCGCCCATGTGGTCGCGGATCTGCTCGGGCGCCGGCTTGCCGCCCTTGCCCGCGTACCAGCCGGGTGTGAGCCCGACGAACATGCGGGCGAAGCGACCGCCGCCCACCGAGAAGATGTTGTGGGTGAGATCGCACTGCTCGGACACCAGGAACGTGACGAGCGGCGTCACGCATTCGGCGTCGAGCGTCTCGGCCGCCGGGCCGAGCAGCTGCTCGGTGAGCCGCGTGCGCGCGATCGGCGCGATCACGTTGCTCTTGATGTTGTTCTTCGCGCCTTCGAGCGCCAGCACGTTGGACAGACCGACGAGCCCCATCTTCGCGGCGCCGTAGTTGGTCTGGCCGAAGTTCCCGAGGACACCGGCCGACGACGCGGTGAAGACGATGCGGCCGTAGTTCTGCTCCTTCATCTTGATGAAGGCCGGCTGCGTCACGTAGAAGGCGCCCTTCAGGTGCACGTCGAGCACGATCTCGAGATCGGCCGGCTCGAGCTTCGCGAAGGTCTTGTCGCGCAGGATGCCGGCGTTGTTGATGACGATGTCGATACGACCGAAGTTGTCGATCGCGGCCTGCACGATCGCCTTGCCGCCCGCGGGCGTCGCTACCGAATCGTGATTCGCGACAGCCATGCCGCCAGCCGCCTCGATCTCCTTGACGACGGCGTCGGCCATGCTCGCGCTGGCGCCGGTACCGTCCGACTTCCCGCCGAGATCGTTCACGACGATCTTGCAGCCGCGCGAGGCCAGCGCCAGTGCGTAGGTCTTGCCGAGGCCGCCGCCGGCTCCAGTGATCAGGGCCACCTTGCCATCGAATCGAATATCGCTCATCGGGGGGATCCTTCTCGTTGCTCGTTGCGCACGTCGGTGGAATGCGCGCCTCCGCGCTGCCGCGCCGTGCGGAAAGGCAGGCGCATTCTAGGGGAATCCCGCTCGGGTCGCCCCGGCCGGGCCGGGCCTGCGAGCATGCCTTCCGGCGTGTTCCCGTTCCATGCGTCCGCGGAAGACTGCGCTCAGTTCGCCTGCGCGATCTCTTTGAAGGCGCGGCCGATCTTTTTGCGCTTCGAACTGTTGATCTCGCGCAGCTCGACGATCGCCTCGTCCGCAATCGCGTCGCCGACGACACCCTCGGGTTCCCGTCCGAGTTCGCCGAGATCGACCCACGCCTCGTAGAGGTGCCGGGTGCGGTCCGTGAT
>CAYGWM010000029.1:3033-10683 GCA_964353555.1 uncultured Spirochaetales bacterium | reverse complement strand
CGAGTTCGCCGAGATCGACCCACGCCTCGTAGAGGTGCCGGGTGCGGTCCGTGATGATGCCGCCGTGCAGCAGCGTCTTGATCAGCACGCGGAAGATGTTGGTGTTTTCCTTCATCAGCCGGCGGCGATCCACGTCGGTGAACGCCTCCATCACGGCGGCGCGCACCCATTGCCACTCGAGACCGAATTGCGGGTAGATCGACTGTTTCTGCTCCGCGTTCACCAGATTCATGAAGACCTTGTGGAAGCACACGGCCGCCCAGTCCTCGACCTTCTCATGCTCTTCCGCGCTGAGCTTCGGCACGGTGCGCTTGGCCCAGATGCGGCCAAACCGGTGATGGAACGCCTCGTCGGTCATCACCAGCTGCACGGTGCGGCGCAGCAGCGGGTCGCGCGTGCGCGAGTGCAGCGTTGCGAACGCGCCCATCGCGAGCCCTTCGATCAGCATCTGCATCCCGACCAGCTTCTTGTAGACCTCGGGTGCCAGCACCAGTTCGTTCATCAGCGACGCGAGCGTCGTGCCCGCCGCCAGCGGCGTGCCCCAGCGCGTACCGACGTACTTCGAGAACGCCGTCACGTGGCGCGCTTCTTCGCGCGCCTGGTTCGCCGCGTATTCCTGCGCGCCCGGATCGTGGAGCACGTGACACAGACTCGCCGACAGCGACAGCGCGCCCTGCTCGCCGTGCAGGATCTGCGAGAGACTGAAACGCGTCACCTGGTTCGCGAGCGCGATCTGCTGGCCCTCGTCGAGGCGATCCTTCACCGCGCAGTTCAGCTCGATGGTGAAGTCGCGCGGCATGATCGTCTCGTTCCTGGTGTCGAACGGCTGCGAGAAATCGACGTACGCGGGATCGAGCGGATCCCAGAAGTGATCCTCGGTGGCCGCGATGATCTCGTCGAACGCGCCGGTGCGGCGCGCGTAGCGATCGACCTCGATCATCGCGTCGAAGTCGTCGCGGTCGACCGCGTCGTAGATCTCGTCGTGCGTAATGTGATCGGCCAAGGGGAGCCTCCGGTGTGGTGCTGTCAGCGGGCGCGCTGATGGGTATGAACGGGATGCATGTGGACCAGCGTCTCGACGACCGCTTCGCGCGGCGCGCGGCGGGGATCTTCGACCCACCACGCAATCACGCGCGTCCACATCGCGAGTAGCGATTGCGCCGCCACGGCCGCGTGCAGGCCCGGATCGGCGAGGCCTTCGGCGATGCGCTCGCGCAGCCGCGCTTCGACGCCGGGGAAGAGTGTGTCCGCCATCTCATCGGCGAGCGTGCCGGCCTCGTGGCCGCGACCGAAGACGATGCGCACCAGGTCGCGCTGCTCGTCCGCGAACGCGACCAGAGTTTCCATCCGCGCGCGGAGCTGGCGCTGCACATCGACACCGGCCACTTCGGCCGCCTGCGCCATGCGGTCGCGAAGCGCAGCCAATGTGTCGAACGCGATCGTGCGGAAGAGCGCCTGTTTGTCGGGGAAGTGCAGGTAGAAGGTCCCGGCGGCGACACCCGCCGCGCGCGCGATCTGCGTGCTCGTCGTGCGGTGCAGTCCCTCGCGGGCGAACAGCGCGGTGCCCGCCACGACCAGTCGGCGGCGCGTCGCTGCGCGACTGCGCGCGGCGGCCCGGAGCGGTTCTGCGATCTCGGGGTCGGGGGGACTGATGCTGAAGCTCATTTCATCCACTGAACTCGAGTTCAGTTGCAGCCTAAACGAGGTTCAGCGCCGGGGCCAGTCTTCGCTGCGGGTCAGGCGCCCCGCTCGAGACCGGATCGATGCGGTCCGGGCCGCGCTACCCCGCCGCCTGAAGACGGCGCAGCAGCGCGGCGCCGGCGCGTCGGGCCAGCGAAGCGGGCAGCGTGCGGATCACCGCGCCCATCACCTTGTTGCCGCCGCCCGGGATGACCACCAGCTCACCGCTGCGCAGCGCCGCGAGCGAAATGTCGACGACCGCCCCGGCCGTCATCCAGGCGAAGTCCGGAATGCCTTCCGTGCTGACGCCCGCGACCTGCTGGAACTCCGTGCGCGTGAAGCCCGGACACAGCAGTTGCAGGCGGACGCCGCTGCCGCGCAGCTCTTCGCTGACGGCTTGCGTGAACGAATTCACGAATGCCTTGGTCGCGCCGTAGGTGGCATTGAACGGCGCCGGCTGGAAGCCGGCCAGCGACGAGACGTTGATCACCGAGCCGTGCCCGCGCGGCTTGAACACCGCCACAGCCGCGTGGGTGAGCCGCAGCAGCGCGAGCACGTTGAGGCGCACCTCTTCCTCCTCGGCATCGCGATCGAGTTCGGCGAAGAGGCCGCTGCTGCCGAAGCCTGCGTTGTTCACCAGCAGCTCGAGTGCGGGTTCCGCCGCGATCCGCGCTTCGACGGCGCGCACGCCTTCGGCGCTGCCGAGATCGGCGGCGAGCACGTCGACACGACGGTCGTGGGTGCGACCGAGGCGCTCGGCCAACTCCTCGAGTCGATCACGACGGCGCGCGACGAGCACGAGATCGTAGGCGTCGCGCGCGAGGCGCTCGGCGTAGGCAGCGCCGATGCCGGCGGAAGCGCCGGTCACGATCGCCAGCCGCCGCGGACCGGCGCCCTTCGCTTCGGAGTCGCGCGTCGCGTCGGAAACGGGGTTCGAGTTGGACATGAGTCCTCCGGGGTTTCGAGATCGTTTGCCTAGAGCAGATCGAGCAGGCGCTCGGTCGGACGCCCGACCGCGGCGCGCATGCCGCGCACCAGGATCGGTCGCTCGATCAGCACCGGGTGCGCCGCCATCGCGCGCAGGATCGCATCGTCGCTGGCGTCGCCGTCGAGGCCTGCGGCCGACCAGGCTTCCTCACCGCGCCGCGACCATTCGCGCGGCGGCCGGCCGAGTCGCGCGGCGAGTTCGTAGAGCTCCGCGAGCGTCAGCGGATCGTCGAGGTAGCGGCGCTCGGCGAAGTCGATGCCGCGCGCTTCGAGCATTTCGCGTGCGGCGCGCGACTTCGAACAACGCGGGTTGTGGAGCAGCACGAACGATGCGTCGGTATCGGGCAGGCTGGACATCGCGTGCACGATAGCCCGGCGACGCCTTCGCGGGTGGTCGGGGCAACGCCGCTCTGTCATGCTGCGCCGCCGTGAGTTTCCTCCAGCGCATTCTCGGAGCCGCGAAAGGCAGTGGTCCCAGCGGCGAAACCGAAACGGTCCGCCGCATCGCCGCGCGTCTCGAGCGGCTGCCGCACGAGCGCGCCCGCCACCTCGCCGCGTTCGCGTACGTGCTGGCGCGCGTTGCGAACTCCGACCTCCGGATCACGGAGACCGAGACCGACGCGATGCTCGCGCTCGTTCGCGAACATGCGGGACTCTCGGAGGAGGAGGCCGCGCTGGCCGTCGAGATCGCGAAGTCGCAGACGCGATTGCTGGGCGGCACCGAGAACTACGTCGTCACGCGCGAGTTCCGCGAGATCTCGTCGCGCGACGATTGCGTGAAGCTGATACACTGCTTGTACGCGGTCGCGGCTGCTGACGGAACGATCGCGAGCGCGGAGAGCGCCGAAATCGCAAAGATCGCCGAAGAACTCGGATTGCTTCGCGAAGAAGTGCTCGCGTTGCGCGCGCAGTGGCGCGAGAAATTGTCCGAGTTTCAGCGTCTGCCAGGCAAATCGAGCTAGCGCCGACTGCGCTGCCCACTACATTCGCGCAACTCCAGGAGGCAACATGGCCGCGAAGAAGAAGACGTCGAAGCCCAGCGCGAAGAAGACCGCGAAGAAGTCCGCACCGAAGAAGAGCGCGAAGCGCGCCAGCGCGGCGAAGCCGGCAAAGAAAGCGGCGCCCAAGCGAGCCGCCAAGAAGGGCTCGAAGCTCGCGACCGCGAAGAGCGCCGCCGGCGTCGTTTACGCCGACGTGCGACGCACGCTGAGCGGCGGCCTGATCGGTCGCCTGATCGGCTCGTAACCTACGAGCGGATCAGCAGCAGCGTCTTCGGATCGAGCGCGACGTGCAATGCGCTCACGTCGCTGCTGTCGTGGTCCTTCAGCGCGCGCAGCGCGACAGAGCCCTCACCGGGTTCCATCGCCAGGATCACCGCGAAGCAGCTCTCGAGCGGTTGCAGCTCGGCCGGCAGCTCGGGGATGCGCTCGCTGGACACCGTTGCAGCCATCCACACTTCGGCCTGCGCGTCGCGCGCGGCGCTCGCCCACTCCTCCATCTCGCCGGCGGTGCGCTGCGCGAGATCGAGGCCGTCGACCACCACGAGTTCGGGACGCGGTCCCAGCTCGGCTTCGAGCGCGATCGCCTCGCGCAGACGCTTGGCATCGAAGGATCCCTGCGGGTAGACGCGGATCCTGCGCAACCGGTCCATCTCGGCACGCACCGCGATGTGGTTCTCCGAGAACTGCGTCGTGTTGGCGAGTTCCTCGAAGACCGTGTCGTAGAAGTCGCGCACGTGCTGGACATTGTGGTCGAGCGCGACGTGCAGGACCGGCTTGTTGCGCAGCAGCTCGTCGAGCGCGACACCCACCAGGAACGAGGTCTTGCCGACACCCGGACCGGCGAGCACGAGACCGAGATTGCCCTGCCCGAGACCCCCGTGGAGACCCTTCTCCAGCAGGCGCAGCGGCGAGCGAGCAGTGAGGAAACGTCGGTACATCACTCGTCCTCGATCTTGCGCCGATCGGCGTATTTCTCGAGCAATTCCTTGGTCACCTCGCTCGGGCACGGCAGGTAGCGCGCGAACTCCATGGTGAACTCGGCCTTGCCCTGCGTTTGGGAACGCAGATCAGTGGCGTAGCCGAACATTTCGGCAAGCGGCACCTCGGCTTCGACGCGACAGAAACCGGCTTCCTCGGTGGTTCCGATCACCGTGCCACGCCGCTGCATGATGGTCTTTAGCGCCGCGCCCTGGAATTCGGCAGGCCCTTCGACGGCGAGTTTCATCACCGGCTCGAGGATGATGGGCTTGGCCGCCCCGTAGCAGGAGCGGAATGCGCCGCGCGCTGCGGAGATGAACGCCATTTCCGACGAGTCGACCGCGTGCGACTGACCATCGTTCACCACCACCTTGACGCCGATCGTGGGGAAGCCGATCAGCCGGCCCTTCACCAGCGCGCTCGCGAAGCCCTTCTCGACGGCGCCCATGAACTCGGTGGGGATCGCGCCACCACGCACTTCGTTCGAGAATTCCCAGACGCGACCGTCGCCTTCCGGCAGCGGCTCGATGTGACCCGCAACCTTCGCATACTGGCCGGAGCCGCCGGTCTGCTTCTTGTGCGCGTAGCTGAAATCGGCGCGCTGCGAAATCGTCTCGCGGTAGGCGACCTGAGGGGCGCCGGTCTGTACTTCGACCTTGTACTCGCGCTTCATGCGCTCGACGTAGACATCGAGGTGCAGCTCGCCCATCCCGGAGATCACCGTCTCGTTGCTTTCGGGATCGACGTGGGAGCGGAACGTCGGGTCCTCGCGCACGAAGCGGCCAAGCGCCTTCGCGAGGTTGTCCTGGCTCTTGGCGTCCTTGGCCTTGATGGCGATCGACACCACCGGTTCGGGCACGTGCATCGACGACATCGCTACGTCGATGCTGCCGTCCGTGAAGGTGTCGCCCGACGCGCAGTCGATGCCGAAGAGCGCGACGATGTCGCCCGCGCGCGCGGTCTCGATGTCCTCCATCGAGTCAGCGTGCATGCGCACCAGCCGGCCGACCTTGTGGCGACGGTTGCTGCGCATGTTCTCGATGTTCGTGCCCTTGGCGAGCGTGCCCTGGTAGATGCGCGTGTAGGTGAGCTGCCCGTAGCGACCCTCTTCCAGCTTGAAGGCGAGCGCGACGAGCGGCTTGTTCGGATCGGAGGGCAAGACGATCGGCGCTTCGTCGGCCGAGAGATCCACCGCGGTGTTCTCGACGTCGAGCGGACTCGGCAGGTAGCGGATCACGGCGTCGAGCAGCAGCTGGACGCCCTTGTTCTTGTAGGCGGATCCCATGAAGACGGGCGTCAATTCGCGGGTGAGGGTTCCGTTGCGGACCGCCTGGTGGATCAGATCCTCGGTCACGTTGCCCTCGAGGATCGCCTCCATCAGCTCGTCCGAGTACATCGAGACCGCGTCGAGCATCACTTCGCGCGCGACGTCTGCCTCGTCCTGCATCGCCGCCGGAATCGGGCCGCGCACGATCGTCTCACCCTGATCGCCCGCGAAGGTCACGGCCTCCATCCGAATCAGGTCGATCACGCCTTCGTGCTGCGCCTCGACGCCAATCGGGATCTGCATCATCACGGCGTTGTGGGCGAGCTTCTCGCGGAGCTGCTCGGTGACGCGGCGCGGGTTGGCCCCCGAGCGGTCGAGCTTGTTGATGAAGGCAAGGCGCGGAACCTTGTAGCGACGCATCTGGCGATCGACGGTCAGCGACTGCGACTGCACGCCCGCGACGCCGCACAGCACCAGGATCGCGCCGTCGAGCACGCGCAGCGCGCGCTCCACCTCGATCGTGAAATCGACGTGACCGGGCGTATCGATGATGTTGACGTGGTGGTCGTTCCAGGTCGTGTAGGTGGCGGCCGACTGGATCGTGATGCCGCGCTCTTTCTCCAGCTCCATGAAGTCCATCGTCGCGCCGGCGCCGTCCTTGCCCTTCACCTCGCTGATCTTGTGGATCCGCTTGGTGTAGTAGAGGATGCGCTCGGTGAGCGTGGTCTTGCCCGAGTCGATGTGGGCGGAGATGCCGATGTTTCGGATGTTCTCGAGTTCGTTGATCATGGCGCCGCTCTGGGGATCGTGGCTGGCATTCCCGCAAGGGCCCGCCCGATCTACACGATGAAGGTTTCGGTTCCGAAGAGGGAGTGTTTGGGGCGCGCAGGCTAGCGGAGGCGTTCGCCGGCTTCGACCCCTGCGGCCTCGAAGATGGCGGCGGCGGCGCCCTTCGCAGCGTCTCCGACGCGCAATTTGCCGATCGAGAGCTGGCCTCCGGACGCCGCGACGACGAGACGCCCGTCCTCGAGGCCCAGCACCGTGCCGGGCTCCGCGCCGCCTTCGCCCGCGACGAAGCGCGCGTCGAAGAGCCGTACGCGCTCGCCGTTCGCGCGCGACGAATGGGCGCCCGGGCTGGGATCGCAACCCCGCACGAGGCGGTCGATCTCGAGGGCGGAGCGCTTCCAGTCGATGCGTGCGACCTCGTCCGTCACCAGGCCCTGGAAAGTGGCTCTCGCCTCGTCCTGCGGCTCTCGTCGCGCGCGGCCCGCGTCGACCGCCGCGACCGCCTCCGCTACCGCCTCGACGCCGAGCGGGTAGAGCTTGTCGAAGTACAGGCTCGCGGCCGTATCCGTGTCTTCGATCGCGACGCCGCGCTTCTGCACTACGATCGGCCCGGTGTCGACGCCCGCATCTGGCACGAACACCGTGACGCCGGTTTCCCGCTCACCGAGGATGATCTGCCACGGGATCGCCGCTCCGCCGCGAAAGCGCGGGAGCAGCGAAGGGTGGAAGCACAGCGAGCCGAGCGCTGGCGCCAGCACGATCTCGGGCGGCAAGATCGTCGTCGTGTACGGCATCACGTTCAGCTCGGCGCCGAGAGCGTGGTATTCCGCGACCCGTTCGGGCATCGCGACGCCCTGACGGCGAAATGCCTTGTAGCGGAAGGTTCGAAGCCCGCGCCTCTCGGCCTCCTCCGCCAACGGATCCGGGCGCGCACCATCCGGCGTCGGAGGT
>CAYGWM010000029.1:0-2933 GCA_964353555.1 uncultured Spirochaetales bacterium | reverse complement strand
TCACGGCGCCCGCGAGCGATCGCCCACCGTGCCGTGCACGCGCGCCGGGACACCGTGGACGAGCGTGTGGTCGGGCACGTCGCGGTTCACCAGCGAGCGCGCGCCGATCACCACGTGCGAGCCGATCCGCACCCCGCGCAGCACCGTCACGTCCGACGTGATCCACACGTGGTCGCCGAGCGTGATCGGAGCGCCGCGTTCCACGTGCTCCGCGTCGAGGTCATGCTGATCGGAGTCGATCACGCGACAGCCGGGGCCGATCCAGGTGCGCCGGCCGCACAGCACCGCGTGCTTTGCCGAGAGGTGGCAGCCGTTCAGCCACGAGTCGGGGCCGAGCACCAGCCTGGCGCCGGCGAACACAGCAATGTGGATGGGCTCGAGTTCGGTGCGCAGCCACGTGCGCTCGCCGATCTCGACCTGCGCGCCGGCACCGAGCAGCAGCGTCAGCGCGCCCGGTGTGCGCTCGGTCGCGACGTTCGCGCCGATCTTCAGCACCGCGCCGGGTCCCATCGCGATGCGCGCCCGCGCGAAATTGGTGCTGGCGCTCGGATCGATCTGGAGGCCGGGATGGAGCGCATGCAGGCGGCGCAGGCGGCGACGGTCGGAGGCCTGGATCGCCTGGAGCAGCCACCGACTCGCGAACGAACTCGCCGGCGCGATCGCTGCGGCTACCGGCTGGGGCCCGAACTCGGACCGGAATCGGGACCGCTCTGGCCTTCGCGCAACCGGAATGTGATGAAGCCGTGGGTCGGATCGTAGGGCGATAGCCCGACTTGAACGCGGTCACCGGGAATCACGCGGATGCGGAATCGACGCATGCGACCCGAAAGCTGCGCGGTGACGGTCTGGCCCGTGTCGAGGCCGACCTGATAGCGGCCTCCTCCGAGAATCTTCTCGACGGCACCGGTTGCTTGGATCAGATCTTCGCGTGACATGCGTCCCCTGGTCGAATCGGGCCACGGTTTAGCACTCGATCACGCGGCTGGCAGGCGGCGGGCGCGACGTACTCGGTGTTCGCACCAACGTGCGCGGCGAGCAGGTCTTCCTCTACCGCATCCAGATGTCGGTAGAGCGGGCGCGCGCTGCTGCTCGACTACCTGCGCGAGTTGAACGAGCTCGCCGAACGACCGCGCTGGTGCAACGCCCTCAGCCACAACTGCACCACGGCGATCCGCCATCACGCGCAGGCCGTCGGTCCCTCGAATCCGTGGGACTGGCGCATCCTCGCCAACGGGCGCGTCGACGAGCTGCTCTACGAGCGCGGCACGATCGACACCAGCCTGCCGTTCGCCGATCTGCGCGAGCGCAGCGACATCACCGAGAAGGCGAAGGCGGCGGGCACCGATCCCGCTTTCTCACGCGACATCCGCGAGGGGCTGCCGGGGTTTCGCGCAGGTCCGATGATCTTCGCTCGCCTACGGTTCGCTGCGCGCGCGACCGCTGCGGTCGCGCTTGCGGCCTCGATTTCCGAGGCCCCTGCGATAGATTCGCCGCTTCTTCGGGTCTCACCCGAACGCGGAGAGGTGGCAGAGCCTGGTCGAATGCGCCTGACTCGAAATCAGGAGTACCCGCAAGGGTACCGGGGGTTCGAATCCCTCCCTCTCCGCCACCTTAGATGCCGTAGCTGCGGAAGCAATGACGACGCAGGATTTGCCTCGGTGGGCATACGGTGGGCCGCTCAAACCTCAAACCCAGGCTGAGTTGCTGCGCATAGGACCCTCTTCTTGATGACAACTCCCGCCGGAGCCAACGGGCGGATCGGCGCGAGTAGCCGTGCCGCGACACGCCCGAGCGCAGACGATCGCGTATTGCGCGACCACGCGGAGGACGCGAGTCCGCGTTCCGGCTACAAGTCCTGGCTGGCGATGTGCACCACGGCGCCGACGGCTGGCTACCAGCGCTGGGTGCTGGACAACTCCGAAAACTTGCCCGTGATCTCCTGGGCGGTGCGCCCTGCGTCGGCGTCGATGGATGCGCGGAGCTCTCGAAGCGTGCCGATGCCCGAGGAAATCACGGCGGAGGTCGCGACGCTGCCAGCAATCGCCCCGCCCGCGACGAACCATCCCGCCCCGGGCAGCCGCGAGCCCGTCGCGACCGTGTCGAAGTGCTTGATCGGCTGCCACCCTTCAGCCGTCACCTGGAAGACCTCGACCTGAGTCCTGAGCTCGGTCGCCCCCACTCCAAATCCGATCACGAAGCGCTTCGTCTTCGAACCCTCGTCGATTCGTACGAACTGCCCCAATACGACGAGGTCATTCACTCGCGGAGGATCTGCTCCGGAGGCGCGCTCGGCCGGTAGACCGAGCGCTGTAATCTGCTCGACCAACCTGCTCGCGAGCGCGTCGGCCACCGCCTGGCCGAGCAGCTCCGGCTCCGCGACCGACAGACCCACCGCACGCCTGGCAGTCCTGACGGGCGAGGTGCCTACGCGCACGTCGGTGGCGCCGGTGTCGAAGTCGAACACGACGACGCGAGCGGGCCGCGGCAGCGTACGTGCCTCCGCTTGTTGAACGTTCTTGACGCGAGCGGTTGCGCAACCGACGGAGAGCGCGATCGCTACGGCCAGCCCGAGCCCCCCTCGCATGCGTCGAGCCATCCACCGTCCCATCTCGTCTCCCTTCCGCCGCTTCGCGGCAGTGTCAGTCGCCCGCCGATTCCGGCGTCCACGCGTCGGGCATTTCGAAAGGTTTCGGGCCCGGACTCGGCGTCTTCGGGGCCGTTCCCGGCAGGATCTCGAAGTTCGGCGTGAACGCGACCATCAGGCCTCGGAGCTGATCGAAGGGCTTGCGGTCGCCGTCGAACTTGGCCTTGCCGGCCTTGATCAGGTCGTCGAACGAGCGGACGCCCATCATCACGCTGTTGAGGTCGGCGCGATCGATGGTGATCGTCAGGTCGGCGTTCTTCGCCTGCTGGCCCTTGATGTTGGTCAGCGT